>JAEVYV010000149.1 GCA_023392575.1 Bacteroidota bacterium
GCCCGCCTAAACATTTTTTAATTTAAATTTATTTATGGCATCAACAGCAGATATCAGCCGCGGATTGATCATAAAACTGGACGGAAACCTGTACAAGGTGGTGGAGTTTGGGGAAAACAAAACAGCCCGTGCTGCCGCCAAAGTGTGGGCAAAGTTGACCGGTGTTGACAACAACCGCAGTATTGAAAAAACCTGGAACAGCGGCGATACCATTTATCCTGTTCGTGTGGAGCGGAAAGAATACCAGTTTTTGTACAAAGACGATACCGGGTATAATTTCATGGACAATGAAACCTTTGAGCAGGTAGTTGTTGCCGAAAACATGATCGATGCCCCCCAATTTTTAAAAGACGGTGATGCCGTTTCGGTATTGTTTAATACGGAAACCGAAACGCCTATGAGCGTGGAGCTACCGGAAAAAATTGTGGTCAGGGTAACCTATAGCGAACCGGGCCTGAGAGGCGATACGGCCACCAGAACTTTAAAACCGGCCACCGTGGAAACCGGAGCGACCGTTATGGTTCCTTTGTTTGTCAACGAAGGAGAGTTGATCCGCGTGAACACCAAAAGCGGAGACTACGTAGAAAGAGTGAAGGAGTAACTGGTAATCATTCAACTGTATTGGCGTCGGACGACGCCTTTTTTATTGAGGCAGCGTTTTTAAATAGGAACTGTAGAATTCCTATCTTAGTCCTCCTGTATTAACCAAAATCATAATAAATTGAAACAAATGGATTTCAAGCAAATTCAGGAGTTGATCAAAATGATCAATGATTCGAATATTGGTGAAGTAACGATTGAACAGAAAGAATTCAAAATAACCATCCGGCAAAAAGAAGAGCAAATCACCCAGGTGGTGGCTACTTCGGCACCTATGAATTACAACCCTCTGCCGCAACAAATTCAACCCCAATCACTGCCTTCGGCACCGGCCGCTCCCATGGCCCAGGCTGCCCAACCGGCTGCCGTTCCGGCTTCGGCGAACACCGTGACCATCAAAAGCCCGATGATTGGCACCTTCTACCGCCGGCCCTCACCCGACAAACCCATTTTTGCCGAAGTGGGTGATGAAGTAACACCCGGCAAGGTGGTGTGCATCATTGAGGCCATGAAATTATTCAACGAAATTGAAAGCGAGGTAAAGGGTAAAATTGTAAAAGTACTGGTGGAAGACGCTTCGCCGGTAGAATACGACCAACCTTTGTTCCTTGTTGAACTTTCTTAAGATACAATGTAAAATGCAAAATGTAAAACGGGAGGCTGGTTTACATTTTTACTTTTTCATTTTTAATTTTTAAATATTCATTGTGTTTAAAAAAATACTGATTGCCAACCGTGGCGAGATTGCCCTTCGGGTGATACGTACCTGTCGTGAAATGGGAATTAAAACGGTGGCCGTTTACTCTACTGCCGACCGGGACAGCCTGCACGTGAAATTTGCAGACGAGGCGGTTTGTATCGGCAAGCCCCAGAGCAGCGATTCTTATTTAAATATTCCGCACATTATGGCCGCGGTGGAAATCACCAATGCCGATGCCGTGCATCCGGGTTATGGGTTTCTGGCCGAAAACGCAAAATTCGCCCAGATCTGTGCCGACCATGCCATTAAATTCATCGGTCCCACTCCGGAAATGATCAATAAGATGGGCGATAAGATCACGGCCAAAGAAACCATGATCAAGGCCGGCGTACCGGTCATTCCCGGAAGCGATGGGTTGTTAAGCAGTTTGGATGAAGCCAAAAGCCTGGCCCGGGACATGGGCTATCCCGTTATCTTAAAGGCCACGGCCGGTGGCGGCGGAAAGGGCATGCGCATTGTTTGGGACGACTCGGAGATGGAAAGGGCGTACAACACGGCCAAGGCCGAAGCCGGTGCTGCCTTCAAGAACGATGGCATTTATATGGAGAAGTTTGTGGAGGAACCCCGCCACATTGAAATACAGGTTGCCGGCGACCGCTATGGCACTGTGTGCCATTTGAGCGAAAGGGATTGTTCCATTCAGCGCCGTCACCAAAAGCTGGTGGAAGAGTCTCCCTCGCCCTTCATGACTCCGGAACTGCGCCAGAAAATGGGGGAGGCGGCCAAAAAAGCAGCTGCTGCCATCAATTACGAAAGTGTGGGAACCATTGAGTTCCTGGTGGATAAGCACCGCAATTTTTATTTCATGGAAATGAACACCCGTATCCAGGTGGAACACTGTGTTACGGAAGAAGTGATCAACCACGACCTGATCAAAGAGCAGATCAAGATCGCTATGGGCGAGAAGATATCGGGAAGGGATTACGAGCCCCAGTTGCATGCCATCGAGTGCCGCATCAACGCAGAAGATCCGTACAATGATTTTCGTCCCTCTCCGGGAAAAATCACGGTCCTGCACCAGCCGGGCGGGCATGGTGTTCGGGTGGACAGCCACGTGTACGCCGGGTATGTCATTCCGCCGTATTACGATTCCATGATCGGCAAATTGATCACCGTTGCACAAACACGGGAGGAGGCAATTGATACCATGTACCGTGCCCTGAGTGAGTATGTGATTGAAGGAATTAAGACCACCATTCCTTTTCACCTGCAACTGATGCAGAACGAAAAGTTCAGAGCCGGCGATTTCAACACCAAGTTTATAGAAAGTTTCAAGCTTCAATAAACGAAAACCCCGGTTTCAAACCGGGGTTTTTATTTGATCGTACCTTGTTTTAATCCTTGTGCTTGTGTTTTGCTTTCCCTCCGCTCTTGTGCGGATTGCCTTTTCCCTTCTCCCAACCCAGGTGCTTGCCGTTGTTGCCTTTGTGTTTTGCGTATTTATGTCCCTTGTTCTTGCCTCCGTAGTAACGACTGTTGATCTCTTTGATTTTGTGGGCCCGGTCCTTTTCTAGCTGCCGGATGGCCCGGTCTTTTTCAGCCCGGGTCAAATAGCGGTTGTTGCGGATGGATTGAATCTTGGCGTCGTAGTCCCGGTTGATCTGTGCAATTTGCGCCTCCTTGGATCCGCTGGGATAGTTGCGGGGATAGGTTTTCGGATAGCTGCCCCCGTTGTTTCCGCCTCCTAAAATTACATCACGTGATTCCCGGTCGGGGGTATTATCGGGAGAGGTTTTGGGCTGGCCTAAAATAACCCGCCGGGCTTCTTCTTTTGTGGTTTGGGCATTAGCTGTGGCCAAAGCGGCAACGGCTAAAACAAGGGTAATGATCTTTTTCATAGTAGTAATTTAGTACACTAATATCTCGAAAAAAGATGCCAACAGAAAGTTTTATAGAGAAGGAATTGTTAAAGCAAACCCGGGGGAAGCAATTTTAAATTTTCGTTCTTTTTTAAAGAGCCCATAAGCTTACTCCTGGCCGTTAGAAACGAAGGATGGAGTTGGTCAGAATGATGTCCGTCTGGGGCGCAGACTCGGTGGTGGCGTTGGTTTCGATTTGGCGTACCTGTTGTTTTGGTTCGGGGCAATTTGGTAACGGCCGCTGGTGGTCGCAAAGGTGTATCTGAAACCTGCCGATGGTGGCACCGGCCGCCCAAAGGCCGATCACCACGAATAAATTTTTAAAAAGTACCGGTTTCATAAAATTTATTGACAGTTCTGAATGATCTGGTTGAGCAGTTCTTTCATTTGCACAAGGGCTTTTTCGCTGACGCCTTTCAGGGCCTGGCTCCGGTTTAGTTCGACCACCGCCGATATGTTTTTGATCAGGCTTTTTCCCTCCTTTGTCAACACCAGGCTGAATCGTCTTCTGTCCGAAGCGTGGGCTTCCCGTTTCAAATAATTTTTTTTGATCAGCAGGTCAATGATCCGGGTTACGCTGGCGGCATCCTTGAAAATCTTTTCGGCAATTTCCAACTGACTGATCTCCGGTTTTTCGGCTATGGCATTGAGCACCAGCCATTGGTCTATGGTGATGTTTAGCCCCGCTTCGGCAAACCTTCTTTGCGCAAACTGCCTGTAGGTCTTTATCGACTTATCGAGCGAATAAAAAATAACCCTTTCCAATTTTTCCATTTCGGCACGAAGATAAGTAGGTTTATCAAATATTGATATGTCAATTAATTTTTTTTGAAAGAATTTTTCCGGCTTTATAATTGTTAGCTTTAGTAAGGTCAAGTTGTGTTCAAGCGGGGAGAACAAGTGAGTGGTGAGTGGAGAATGGTGAGCGGAAGAGTCACTAAAAAGAAAGAGATTCTACCTGGCTTTCAACCTCACCCTACCATCACTCTACTGTTGGTAGAGTCGTCTTTCCCCTCCATGTGGAGAGGAGGGCAGATTTTCCGAAGAGCGGAGGGGTAGTTGGGTGAGGTAGTAATATAAGCAGGGCAAGCCGTTTTTTGCCGCGTCATAGACCTAATCCAAAAGACAGGTTCGTCTCATACCAGCCCCGCAGAGGGGCAAGTGAAACGTGAGATGTCAGAGGTGATCTAAGAGTGAACGAAGAAGGAAGCTTTGCTATGGGTTCACGTCTGATGGCTGACAACTGACAGCTGATAGCAGTTTCCTATAAAGCCTGGAAAACAATGCAGTTACCCGATTTTTCAAACCCGCTTTGGTTCTTCATCACAACCGTAATTGTCTTTGTTGTGGTGATGGGACGTTATTTTCTTATTGCAGGCTTGTTTTACCTTATTTTTTATTTGTGGTTTCCCCAGAGATGGCAACAAAGGAAAATTAATAGCCGGGCTTACAGGCAGGGACAATTTAAAAAAGAGGTTGGGTGGAGTTGTGTTACGGCTTTTATTTTCGCGGTTTCCGGAGCCGCAATGGCTGTGTGCTGGCAAAAAGGGTATACAAAAATTTATACAGAAGTTGATCAGTATCCTTTATGGTGGCTGCCGGTCAGCCTGGTCATTTCTTTGGTGCTGCATGAAACCTATTACTATTGGTTGCACCGGTGGATGCATCATCCGGGGGTTTTTAAAACTGTTCATAAGGTGCACCACGACAGCAATATTACCTCTCCATGGACAGCTTTTTCGTTTCATCCACTGGAAGGTTTGCTCCAGGCTGTGTTTCTGCCCGCCTTGCTTTTGGTTTTGCCCATGCATTTATATGTGCTGTTGGTGCAGCTTACCATTATGACGTTCAGCAGCGTAGTCAATCATCTGGACATAGAAATTTATCCCCGTAATTTTCACAGGCATTTCCTGGGTAAATGGCTGATTGGCGCTACGCATCATTCGCTGCACCACAAGCAGTTTAAGTACAATTTTGGTTTGTATTTTACTTTTTGGGACAAGTGGAAAAAGACCGAAAGTCCTCTTTATGAAAAAATATTCGAGGAAAAGACAGGTGCGGCACCGGATAAATAAGTCGTTTGCAAATAAAGAAGTGGCACATCGTCAGGCTGCGCTTTTTAAAATTCCATTCACCAAACTTTTCCATTGAATTTTTGAAAATCCGCTCATGGCACCCGCTGCTACAGCAGTGTTTCGCACTTTATCGGTTGTGGTTTCTGAGCTTGTGTTTGGTTTTTCATTTCTGCCGTACACACCGGCGGTTACCTTGTTCTTTTCCCGTTTTACTACAAAAGAAGAAGTAGCTTCCCCACTAAAAAAATGGGCAATGTCTTTCTTATGGCTTAAAGGATTGGGGGCGGGCCGAACGGTAATGGCAGTAAACGCTTCGGCCTCTCCCTCCTGCGATACTATGGCTTCTACCTTTACCCAGTCATACCCTTCGCCGGATGCGGGCCCCGGTCCGGGAATATCAATTTTAAAATGATCCCCTTCTTGCACAGCACGATCTACCTCTTTTCCGTTTTCGTCTGTTAAAGAAAAGCCAGCCGTTGCCGGCCCGGCCAGTCCCTGCCATTCATTTACATGCAACAGTCTTTTTTTAGCTATCTGATAGAATTCTTCCGCCTGCCGGGCATCATCAAAATCCCTGGAACTTTCCGTGTCGGTTTGCAGGCCTGATTCATTTTTGGGTATACTATCGTTTTCTTTATTGGACATTATAACTGAATCTTGCCTTCTGCGCCATCGGCCAATGTTTTGCCTGCCACAACGGAGGCCGCCATTTTGAGGAATTGTACCATTTTACCGGTTTCAGCATCCCAATAATAAATCGTGTTGGGTTGAACTTTTAAAAGTCCCAGGTTGGGGTCGCCTACGCCATCGGGAAACCATGCCTTTACAATAGGCGACCATTTATCTATTACGGTTTGCCGGTCGGTGATGACACTGGCCTTGCCCCATAAATCCACATAGCTTTCTTTGCCGGGATGGGCATACACCAGGTGAACCGTATTTTCCGAGCTTACTTCTTCTACTTTTATGGAGCGAATGTCGGTAAAGAACCAAAGTGTGCCGTTGTCTTCCACCTCAATGGTGGCCATGGGCCGGGTATGATTTTGCCCCGGATTGTTGGTGATAAACATGCACACATTTATGTCCGTGATCAGCTTTTTAAATTTTTTCAAAGCTTCTTCGTTTTCCAGATTTTTTTCCATAGTTCATTGTTTGAATCAAACACCGCCTAAAATAACATGCCAATCCACATGCGTTAACTCTGCTTATGGAGCTCGGGGATCAGCTGTTTTTCCGAAATAAGCCCGATTTTTTTAGAATGCAGGATGGCTTCGGAGCTGTGCTGAAAGAAGCAGCAGGGCACGCCGGCAGCTTCGATCTTAACCAATACTGCCAGGGCCTTGTATGCATTTTTTTTATGAATGTCTCTGATGTACACGGCATGAATCTGTTTGGGAAAGTGCTTCACAAGGGCTTCGTAGATGTAGGGGTCGTGCTGCGAGTTATCGCCCAGCAAAACAAAGCGTTGCCGGGGATAGGTTTCCAATATCCGGGCGATCCGGGTAAACTTGGTTTGATGATTATTTTGTCCCGTTTTCAATAGCTGACTGAGCCGTTTTAACCGGTTCAGCAAAAACACCCCTCCGGGCATGCCGTTGATCCGGGTAAATTCAAGAATGTAGTCGTATAAATTCCACTCGCTGCTCGATACATAAAAAAAGGGGTTGGGGGCAGCGGGGGTGGTATTGCCGAGGGCCAGGAGTTGGTAGTGTTTTACAGAGCCGTCAAAGGGTTTTCTGCTGCGGGCATTTTTCGTGAACAAAACATACAGCCGCTTGCGCAGGGTGGCCGAGTGGGAAATCAAAAACGTGTCGTCGATATCCGATACAAAACCATATTGGGTTTCGTGGGGGACATACACACTTCCCCGGGAGGAGGCCGCCACCCGGTCTGCAATCAGTGCCTGTACGTCTACCTCGTGCCATCCAAAGGGCAATGGCGGCTTGTCTTTCCATTCGAACTTAAAAAACCCATCTTCGTCTGTTTTTGCATGAAATGTTTCTCCTTCCCATGTCATCGATACCACAATGTGGGGGAAGGGCTTAACAAGAAACAGGCGCAACAAAGCCAGTGTGTTGCGGATGACGCCCGACCGGTAGTTTTTTCTGGGTAAGGGGCTGCGCTTGAAAACATGCCCGTGTATCATTAACTGATTGCTTTGGCCATAACCATGATACACCTTAACCGTGACTTCGTTGGTTAGCCCCAGCCAGCGAAAAAACCGGCTCCGCAGATCCGGGGTTTTATGTTGGTCGGTTGTTTGCATCATAAAAATGATACAAGAAGCATGCAGAACCAGCAATCGTTAAAATTGTTATTTGTTGTTAACCCCGTATCGGGCGGTAAGGAAAAGAATGATTGGGAAGCTTCGATCCGTGCGTTTTTCAAGGAGGAGCCCCATGCCGCCGAGTTTTACCTGCTTTCGGGCAGCGATGACAAACGATCGGTGCAGTATTATATTGAGACCTTAAAGCCCGACCGGGTGGTGGCCGTGGGCGGCGATGGCACCATAAAACTGTTGGCAGAACTGTTAATGGAAACAAACATTCCCATGGGGATCATTCCTGCGGGTTCCGCCAATGGAATGGCAAAGGAACTAGAGATTCCCCTGGCGGTGGAAGAGGCCTTAAGGGTTGTGGTGGAGGGCCAGGCCAAAAAAATAGATATGATCCGGATCAATGAAGCAGAGGTGTGCATTCACCTGAGCGACATTGGATTGAATGCCCTGTTGGTGCGGTATTTTGAAAAATCAAAAAAACGGGGAATGTGGAGCTATGGCAAAGCAGTCTTTCGCATGTTGTGGGAAAAGCAAAAAATGGACGTGACGATTAAAACCGATGAGGAAACCCTGAGGCGAAAAGCCTATATGGTGGCTTTGGCCAATGCCCGCAAGTACGGCACCGGCGCCAATATCAATCCGGAGGGGGATGTGGCCGATGGAAAGTTTGAAGTGGTGGTGGTGCGCAAGCTAAATGTATTTGAAATTCTGAAGGCCATTTTTACCGACAAATCGTTTCACCCCGATCGGATCGAGGTTTTTGCCACAACAAACCTGGGCCTCGATCTTCGCCGCAGAGCCTATTTTCAGGTGGATGGCGAATACCTGGGCAAAATAAAGAACATACAAGCCCGGATCCTTCCTCAAACCATCTCGGTTATGGTGCCCGAAAAAGAAGAACCCCTCAGGCTGGCATAAAATTTTTATCGATGAGGAAAACTTAAGATTATGGATGAATTAGAATTAAGAGGCAAATGGCATGAGCTGAAAGGCAAGGCCAAGCAGGCTCATGGAGATCTTACCGATGACGACCTGAGATGGGAAGAAGGCAAGGACGAAGAATTTTTTGGCCGCATGCAAACCAAATTAGGAAAGACCAAGGATGAAGTGGTGGATTGGATAAGATCTTTGGGAAAATAGCTACTCTATGAAGGCTGAATAGGCCCGTTTGGCAAAGTATTCGTACCCTTCATTTTCTTTTTTGGTGCCGTACAAAATGGAATGAATAAATCCGTTTCGCTCCACTTGCTGGGTGTGAAAGATCGCTCTTCCGGGATTTTGTTTTAGAAAGAAGCCAAGTTTTTTATCCCGGCTCTCAAAAAAAATCAAACTGTCATTTCTTGTGTTTTCAAGGCCGAAATCTTGACTGAGGTGCTGCATCATGAGGTGCGACCGGTACCAGGTGCCGCCTTTTTCGGAAACCACGGGTTTGCCCTGGTAAAGCGCCACGCTGTCGTTATAGGCAAACACGGTCAGGCGGGCTGTTTGGTTTGCCTGAAGCCAACTCCGGAGTTTGGGATAATACGAACTGTCGTACCCATAATTGCTGTCCAGAAAACCAATCCGGCCAATGGCAGCAGGAATGGCGCTGACGCTTTCCAGGTAACCAAAAATAAAACTGCCACCCCCGCTGTGGCCATTGAGGTAAAGCGTTTTGGCCGGTTGGTCAAACAAATGAAAAATGGTATCCACAATGTGGGGGATGGTTTGTTTGTAATCGGAGTGTTGTCTTTTCCACAAGGGCCACGACCGGTAGTTGTTTTCCAGGTACACCACAACCACATTTTGCCGGGCAAGTTTCTTTCGCAAAAAATTGGTTTGGGCTTTGATGTGTTGAATATCGTAGTGCCAATCGTCGGTTGGCTGCATTTTCTTGCCCATGGTTTGTTCGGTGGTGTTTCCATTGGGCAGTGCATACAAAATGAGAAGGGTGGGCCGTTTCTTCATTTTCAGGGGCCGGTCAATGGTAATCTTTACATCCTGCGCCATCCTGAACGAATCGATTTTGCTTTGGGCGCTTGCCCTGAATGCCCATAAGGCGGCGCTCAAAAAGAAAAAGAAATACTTCATTTGTTAAAAGCTAAAGCTAAGAATTATTCATCCCTTCTGAACTAAGAATTGCGATTCTTACCTTTACGCCATGCATTACGTGTCGGCCGAGAACCTGGGCAAATCATATGGAGTCAAACCGCTTTTTCAAAATCTCTCGTTTCATGTTTCCGAAGGTGATAAAATTGCCCTGGTGGCCCGGAACGGATCGGGCAAATCCACCTTGTTAAAAATAATCGCCGGGGCCGAAACCGCGGATCAAGGAAAACTGTGGGTCAACAAAAACGTGGAGGTGGCTTTTTTTGAACAGGAGCCGCGGTTGCTGGAAGACGCCACGGTTCTGGACAACATCTTTCACATTGCGCATCCGGTCATCAACATCATTAAAGAATACGAAGCCGCTGTGGACGCTCAGGATGATGCAAAGATCAACGCCGCCCTCATGAAGATGGAAGAAGCCGGTGCCTGGGGCTTTGAGGCAAAGGTGAAGCAGATCCTCGGGAAGCTGAATATTCACCATCTGAATCAACAAGTGTCCACCCTGAGCGGGGGGCAACGCAAAAGAATTGCCCTGGCGAAAACACTTATTGACATTGGCTTTGAGCACAAACACGTACTGCTGATTATGGACGAACCCACCAACCACCTGGATGTGAGCATGGTGGAATGGCTGGAGCATTACCTGAACGGCGAAAACGTAACCCTGCTGCTCGTAACCCACGACCGCTATTTCGTGGATGCGGTGTGCAGTGAAGTCTGGGAACTGGACGGCGATCAGCTTTTTACCTACAAAGGCGATTACCAGAATTACCTGGAGAAAAAAGCAGCCCGTCAGGAAAGCGAGCTGGCCAGCATTGATAAGGCAAGAAACCTTTACCGAAAAGAGCTGGACTGGATGCGCAAGCAACCGCGCGCCCGCACCACCAAAACCAAAAGCCGCGAGCAGAATTTCTACGAGGTGGAAAAGAAAGCCAAGCAACGCCTGGAAGACAATAAGGTGGAGCTGCAAATGAAAATGAGCCGCCTGGGCGGCAAGGTGGCCGAGCTGAAAAAAGTCTATAAAAGCTTTGGCGACCGGGTGATTTTAAAAGGCTTTGATTACACCTTTAAAAAAGG
>JAEVYV010000014.1 GCA_023392575.1 Bacteroidota bacterium
AAATATAACTCACCGGGGCAAGTTACTATTGAATCCACTGAAAATAAAAGTCTTTTGCGGACACGTGATGATAAAGAAGGTCACCGCACCGGAGGCCGGGCATCATCTTTTGTGGTGCGGATAAGGCTGATGCCGGTAAAAAAGAAAATAGCGCCCAAAACACCATAAACAATCAAGGCTTTGATTTGCCGTTCTGCTCCGCTGGCATTCATGAAAAGAATGGCAAAATAAATCAACCCGCCAATGCCCAGGATGGTAAGAACCACACCAAATATGCGCTTTAGGTTCATAGAACAGTTTTTTGATGCTGTGCAAATAAATTGCCAGAGTTTGGTGCGGGCAGTTGCCAGCCGGGGCTTACCTTTCTTTTAAATACCCGACAATGTCGGCTGTGGCCAGTTTAAAACCCAACTGCTGGTTTTCGGTAAGCGGGATGAGAATGGCCGGTGCATTGTTGGTTTGCGTGGTTTTGGCGAAAATCCCTTTTAAGGGGCCCGAAGTAAAAAAGATTCTTTGTGCTGTTACGCTGAACCGGTATTCCCCGGCTTCGTTGGTGGATGTGATTTTGTAGTGGCCTTCGTCAAGCAGAACAAGGTCTCCTTTGTCCCACTTGCCTTTGTTTTTGATAACGGTTTCGTATTTGCCGGCCGGCAAATGGTCGACCTTTTGTGCCTGCAGACTCGGCGCGGTAAACAAAAACAGTGTAGAAAGTAAAAATAATTTCATAGGTAAATTGTTTACGGTTTTCAAAGAGTAAGGTACAAAAATGGAACCGTAAAACAATAGTAACCTGACGATAGGAAGACTGAAAAACTACGCTTGGGCTGCCTGTTATTCAAATTGTTTGTAAAGTGTGAACAAGATTTTGCGGTCTTCGTCAGTTAAAACACTGCTCTTGTCTATTTGTACATATTTTCTTTTAAACGTGCGGATGACTGCTACAGAGTCCTTTGTATTATACCCGATAATGCGCAGGGCCTGAAGGGTATTGAAATCCTGTGGAATCTTAACCCCGGTTGTGTCACTCCACCAAAGACCAAATCCATTATCGGCCAGCTTTTTCCAGGGGAAAGTTACGTTTGGATCATTTTTCCGGGTGGGGGCAATATCGGCATGACCAATAAAATTGGCTGTGGGGATTGCATGGTTTTTTTTCAAAGAACCCAGTAAGGTCAACAAGCTATTGATCTGCTGATCGGTAAACGGCTCAAAGCCATTGTTGTCGATTTCAATGCCTAAAGAAGAAGAGTTTATATCCGTGTTGTTGCCCCATTTGGCCACTCCTCCGTGCCAGGCCCGCAAATAATCGTTGAGCATATGATGAATGGTGCCGTCCTTACAAATAACATAATGGGCACTTACCGACGTTCGGGGCAGGGTAAATGTTTTTAAAGTTTGCTCACAACTATTCTGTGCCGTATGATGAATGATTACATAATTGGGCTTGCGTAAATTAAAATTGGTGGTGCCTACCCATGTGCCTGTGGCAATGGAATCCCTCAGAGGGGTTTGTTTAATCACTTTTGAAAGCTCTTTTGCCTGCTTTTTGTATGATTTGTTGGTGCTGGCGTAGGGGTTTCGGCTACAGCTGAAATACAAAATGGAAGAGGCTATCACAACGGTGAAAATAGTTCTTGAAAGTTTCATGGGCATTTTGTTGGGCTGAAAATACAGAAGATTTTATTGCCGGCAGTTTTTGCTGGTTTGGTTTTTGTAAAGTTTCGGGCAATCTCAATTATTCATTTTTAAATGAAATTATATGGCAAAGAATATTCAGGGTAAGAAAGTGGCCATTCTTACCGAAAATGGTTTTGAAGAGGTGGAACTGACCGGCCCCATGAATGCGCTGGAAGAAGCCGGCGCAACGGTGGAAATTGTGTCGCCGCAAAAGGATAAGGTAAAGGCCTGGAACCACGACCACTGGAGTATTGAGCTGGCAGTGGATAAAAACCTAAGCAATGCCAACCCCGAAGACTATGATATGTTGGTGTTGCCGGGTGGTGTGCTCAATCCCGACACGCTGCGGCTGAACAAGCAGGCTGTGTCTTTTGCGCAGCATTTCCTGGAGCAGGGCAAGCCATTGGCAGCTATTTGTCACGGTCCCCAAACATTAATTGAAACAGGCATGCTGAACGGAAGAACCATGACGTCTTATCCTTCGGTAAAAACAGACCTGGTCAATGCCGGGGTCAACTGGCAGGACAAAGAAGTGGTTGTTGACAATGGGCTGGTAACCAGCCGCAGCCCTCAGGACCTGGAAGCGTTTAATAAAAAAATGATCGAAGAACTAGGTGAAGGCAAACACGCCACAACGGGGCAGTTCACGCACCAGGGCAGAAATATATAAAGCAAACAAAGCCTCCGGAAAGGAGGCTTTTAACAACCAAACCATCAACCTAGAACATTAATTAAAATAAGCTGGCGC
This sequence comes from Bacteroidota bacterium, assembly GCA_023392575.1. GTDB lineage: Bacteria > Bacteroidota > Bacteroidia > Chitinophagales > Chitinophagaceae > Flavisolibacter. The sequence goes on from JAEVYV010000014.1 coordinate 2,426, forward strand.
CGCCGCAAGACCAAACGTGTTGACCAGGCGGCATTTTGCGGACGCATCCCGTTTGAGCAGGACCAATTTGTCCACTATAAAAGAACCATGAAAACTTTTTTGTGCGTACTCCCGGATGGCTTTGGTGTAAATCAGTTCGGGTAACCCGCTTGCAAGGGTTAAATGCGGTTTGCTTGCCTGGTGCAGGGGCGGGCAGTCGTTCGATTGAATAAACCGGTCAATGATCTTTAAGGAATGGGCCAGTTTTTCAAATGGCTGTGGGTCTTGCACCCGCAGGTAAATGGTGTGCGGCGGAAAGCCGCTGAAGTTGTTCAGCGTTACTCCAAAGCAGCCATGCAGCCTGCAAATGTTTTGAATCCACTTTATGATAATTTCCTCCATGGGTTCTTTCAGCAGAAAACCGGCCAGGGTGATGCAGGGTTTTGTATCGGTGGACAAGGCGTAGTGGTGGGCTTTACAAAAAAGTTTTTTCTCCCCTGTTATTTTTTCATTCAATTCCGCGTCGGGGTACGCAACCAGTAAGTATTCCCATAGGTCTTGGTGGGTTTGAAAGCTGGCCGGACTGTTTGCAAATTTCATACAGGCGTTTTCGTTAGGTAATATATTTAGCATAAATTTACTAAAAATTTTAGTTAATCAATGAATGACAATAATTTTTACTCAGCCAGGTACAAGGGCTCAAAGAGCTACACGCAGTGGGATGTGCCGACCGCAAACGCCACCGGATTTGGGGCCGCGGCAGATGATTATGCCGAAAGGGGAATTGATTTGAACGAGCAGCTCATAAAAAACAAGCCGGCCACTTTTTTTATGCGGGTAAACAGCGAGGCCATGACCGGGGCCGGCATCTGCAAAGGCGATGTGGTGATTGTGGATCGTTCGTTGGATGCACGAAACGGAAAAATCATCATCGCCGTAGTGGATGGGGAAATGCTGATCCGCCAACTGGAGATTGCCAACGGTAAAAAGCGGCTGATTGCCGTAACCAACAAACTGTCTGCCATTGATGTGGACGAGTCAAAATTTTCGTGTTGGGGCGTGGTCACCTACGTCATTCATAGCGTGTAGCAAACCAATCAAACAGAAAGTATACATTATGAAGGCCATTGTTGATTGCAACAGTTTTTATTGTTCCTGCGAGCGGCTTTTCAAGCCCCATCTGGACCAACAGCCCGTTGTGGTGTTGAGCAACAACGACGGTTGCATCATCTCCAGAACCGACGAGGCCAAGGCTTTGGGGATCGGCATGGCCGGACCCTATTTCCAGGCAAAAGACCTGATCGAACAAAACAACGTAAGTGTGTTTTCTTCCAACTACAACTTGTACGGTGATCTGAGCTGGCGGGTGATGCGCACATTAAAGGAAATGGTAGGCTGCGATAACGTAGAAGTATACTCTGTTGACGAAGCGTTTTTAAACCTGGAGCAATTAGCCCACAGCGATTGGGATTGCTTGGCCTGGGACATCAGAAAAACGGTGGAACAATGGACCGGTATTAAGGTGTCGGTGGGGGTGGGACCCACCAAAACGCTGGCCAAGCTGGCAAACTACCTGGCCAAAAAGAACAAGGCCGCAACCCATTGTATAACGGTCTTGGATACTCTGGAGAAAATTACAGAAGCATTAAAAAACACCCGGGTGCAGAACTTATGGGGCATTGGCCGGCAGTACGCCGAGAAGCTGAAACTTTTTGGGATAGACACAGCCTGGGACTTGTACAACATGTCCGAGGAATGGGTTCGGACAAATTTGGGCGGCGTGGCCGGGGTGAAACTACTTAAGGAGCTGCGGGGCAAGCCAGCCGTTTTTATGGAAAAAGAACTGGTGAACAAAAAGGTGATCGCTACCACACGGATGTTTGGAGCCCCGGTTACCGAGCTAAGCGATATTAAAGAAGCCGTTGCTACCTATACCTCCCGTGCTGCGGAAAAGCTGCGTCGCCAGCAAAGTGCCGCCAGCATCATCAATGTTTTCGTGGTGCCCAAAGACAAGGCCCCCAACCGCCACTTTCATCACGGCCCCAGCGTAGGTGCCCATGTCATCCTGCCCGTGCCAACCGGGTTGACCCAGGACCTGATTAAGCCTGCCCTGCAAATCGCTGAACGCATTTATGAAAAAGGACGGTCTTATAAAAAGGCCGGCGTCATCTTAAGCGGACTGGTCCCCGACGATTCCATCCAGGCCAACCTGTTTGTGCCACCCTCCAAAAACCTCGGCCGCTTTTTAATAGAAATGATGGATAACATCAACTTCAGCATGCGGGATGACATGGTGAAGTTCGCGTCTTCGGGAACGAAACGCAACTGGAAAATGCGCCAGGATTTTCACTCGCCCCGCTACACCACCCGCTGGGAAGAACTGTACGAAGTGCATTGATGGCCTGCCGTTTGTATGCTGTTCTTAAAACTTCCACATGCCAGAAGGTCCTTCGCTTGTGATTGCAAAAGAAGAAATGCAGTTGTTTCAGGGGAAAAAAGTGATTGCTGTTTCGGGCAATTCAA
>JAEVYV010000037.1 GCA_023392575.1 Bacteroidota bacterium
ACGCTGTACCGGATCGCAATGGGCAGAAGAAATACCTGACCTGTTGTTTAAGCTTCTAAAAGCAAAATGCCATATCAACTGGATATGGCATTTTGCTTTTAGGCCGGTCCGGTATTAAATAAATTTCAACTGCTCGTATCTTTTTCCCAGTATCTTTTCGTCATCGGCGCCTAACCATTTGTCTAAAACCGTGGCATATACATTTTTAAAATCCACCTTGTATTTTAGGTCGCCGTCGTCCAGGTCAGTTAAATCAGGCATGGCATTGAGCACGCCTTTTTGCTTTAATCCACCGCTGATCAAAAACATATTGTTGGCGGTGCCATGATCGGTACCGCCGCTGGCGTTTTGTGAAACTCTTCTGCCGAACTCTGAAAAGGTAAAAAACAAAACATCGTTAAAGCGGTTGGCGGCTTTCAGGTCTTTGATAAAAGCACCTACCGCATCGTTCATTTCTTTGAACAGACGCTGCTGCTGCATTTCCTGGTTAATATGCGTGTCAAAACTTCCCAGCGACACGTAATATACCTTGGTATTGATGTCGGAAAAAATAAGGGAAGCGATGGTTTTTAAATTCTTTCCCAATTCAGTGCTGGGATATTGCGCTGTGGAGGGATGTAATTTGGATTGCTTGAAAATATAATCGGCAGAGGAAAGCGTTTCCGCCATTGTTTTATACAAATATTCAACCGGTTGTTCCTCGTGATGATCGCCGTGATGTTTGGAAACTTCTTTAAAAAATTTCTCATTGCTCGTGCCGAATAAGCGCTTTGGATCTTTAAAGGCGAGGCCGTTTGCCTGTTCGCCTTTCAAAGCAAGGCTTAACACATCATCTACTTCCAACGCCTGGGTGGGTTTGGCGCAGCCATTACACTGGGCATCGAGGTAACGGCCAATCCAGCCGCTGTTCAGGTATTCATTGCTTTGGCTGCCGGTTTGCCAGATATCCATACTGCGAAAGTGAGAGCGGTCCGGGTTTGGATAACCCACATTATTTAAAATGCCTAGCGATCCATCGTGGAAAGCATCGGCAAAGGCCGTAAGGGCCGGGTGCAGGCCTGTTTCATCAGTAACAGACAAGGCTTTTGTTTTTTCAATTCCAAGCCGGGGGCGGGAACGATAGTAAATATCATTACGTATAGGGATAACCGTATTTAATCCGTCGTTGCCGCCGCTTAATTGCAACACCACAACTACTTTGTTGCCTGGTGGCACCCATCTTCCCGTTTCAAAAGCTTTTAAAAACTTGGGAACAAGAAAAGAAGCCGTGGCCAGTGATCCTGTTTGTAAAAATTCGCGGCGTTTAATAAGCATACAAATTGTAGATTTTAAATTGGTGATGGCAGATGGAAATGATCAAAACATACTCGGAAGCCCACCTTAACACATTTGGTATTCCGGAACACTCATGAATTGCAGTGTAATGCTTTTCACAAAGCTTTCCCGGCTGCTGTTGTCTGCAAAGTTTTTTATGATGTCTGCAGACGCGCCGGGCTTCAGTTGTAGAAGCGAACCAGCAACAGCGTTCAATAAGTTTTCCCTTGGTACGGCTTCAAAATTTTTGGTGTACGCCTCCCAATCAATAGTTGCATTTATGGGCTTTCCCACTTTGCCCATTGTCTTTGCCTGTTTCATTCTTACTGGTTCGTCGTTCATCCTGCCCATCATCTGGTCATCGTCCGTCTTGGGCTGTATATTAAATTCATCCTGATCGTTGATCAACTGCGGCAGGCGCAGGCGCATCATCAATGTGGAGCTGTCAATCCAGGTTTTGCCACCGGGCCATCCTGCTACGTTGGGCGGATAAAACAACAACTGCCCCAACACCCGCTGCACGAGCAAAAGGGCTTCTTCGTTTTCTACTTCCATGGGCAGTATGCGTTGCAGGCCCGCAATTAATTCAATGGGTGATTTTATTTTAGAGCCGATGTTTTTTTCATCGTAGAACCAGTCGCTGGTAAAAATATCTTCCATCAGCTTGGAAATATCATAATCACTTTTGTAAAACCGGTTGGCCAGCCATTCGGTTTTCTCCGGATCAATGATGTCGTTTACAAAAAAGCGATAGATCTTTTGTGTAATGAAACGGGCGGTTTGTTTCTGATCCAGCAAAATATCCAGCACATCTTCTCCCTGCAAATTTCCCGAAACGCCCAAAACCTTTTTGGCGCCGGCATCGTGCTGGAATTTTCTAAAAACAAAATCTCCTTTTACGTTGGCGCTCCAGCCGGTAAAAGCTCTTGCCGCTTCTTTTACATCGTTTTCGGTATAGTTGCCCCGGCCCATTGTAAAGAGTTCCATCACTTCCCGGGCAAAATTTTCATTGGGATGATCTTTGCGGTTTTGCTGGGCGTTTAAAAAATTAAGTATGGCAGCCGATTTGGAAACTTCGTGCAACAGCTCCCAGAAACTGCCCAGTGCGTTTTTGCGGATGATGTGCAACAACTGCTGCTGAAAAAAGATATTGATGTTGCGGGAGGCGAAATGCCCGTGCCAGAAAAAAGCCATTTTTTCTCTTAGCTGCGCCTCGCTTTGCACCATCTCATTCAGCCAGAAAAGGTTGAGGCTTTTGATATCATCGCGATTTTTTTCACGGATTTTCCTGCGCTCCTCCACCCCCAACTCTTTATTTCTTTGTTGCCGGCCAATTTCACCGGCGCCCATGAACAGGCCTTTGAGATAATCATCGGCGACATCGATGTATCCAGGCTTTTTGGAAGAAGCTTTTTGCAGTGCCTGAAATAGTTGTTGGGGCGAGATTTTTTTTAGTTGATCCAATTGAGCAGCCGCAGGACCAAAGCCCGCCCGCCACATCAGGTGTTGATTTTTGAGTTGGGTGGAAGCCATTGGGAAAGTTATGGTTTGGACTGAGACTGTAAATTGCCTTGTAAGTTTAATAAACATTCTAAATAAAAAGCCGATGCGTTTGCAATGTGCCGGCCGTGAGGCGTATGGTAAAAGAAAAGGCTACAAAGGCCGTAGGTATGAAAGTTATTTCCCTAAGACAAAACGGAAGCCAAGAGTAAGTGGAGAAGAGCTACTGACGTTTGCTGAATAGCTAAGGCCACTTCCCTTGACTTTTGTTGTTGATATCGGGCTGACCGATTCATTAGATGTTCGGTAATAAGCCAGGCTCAACAGATTATTAATGCTGGCTTCCAGGTGGAATCTTTTATTAACCGCATAACTCAAACCTGGATAGACACTTAGTCCTATCTCTGTTTGTTTATTGCTGTACTTTGTATCAAATACCTGTTCGTCGCTTTGTTTCGTGTATCTGAAATAGGCGTTACCCTCACCAAATAAATAAAACTTTTTAGCTAACGGCAAATAACTCCTGTAAAATACTCCTCCGCCATAGCCATTGGTAGTCCTGTATTTAATCGGAGAAGAGTTGTAGGCGTATTTGTTGTGAGAATAAAACAGATTAATTCCAATTACTTTATTTTCCTTAACCGCAAATCCGATGGAGGGAGCAAGGGAAAACCATGAATTTTTTGTTTGCGAAGGGCCTTCGCCGCTTTTGGAAGAATTGCCACTTATGCCACCTCCCAATAAAATAGTTCCCTGGTTAATTTGAGCGTTTGATGACAGAGCGATGAATACAACAAGAGTTGTTGTTAAGAGTACAAACTTTTTCACGAGCAGTTGATTTTTGTTTCCACTAATATGAGCCACAAAAAGAAAAAGCAGAACAAACCTGTTCTGCTTTAACATGAAATTATCCTAATAAAAAGCTATCGGCAATTTACTTCGCTGCGTTTTCCATAACGTAAGCGGTTACCTGCTGCGCTTCTGTTTCGTTCAGTTTGGCCTTAGGGATCATGTTTTTTAAAATGCCTTCCCAGCGTGTGGTAGTATAAGCCGTTACTTCTTTGGTAGCATGGCATTTGGAGCATTTGGTGGTGTAAATGCCCTTGCCTTGTTCTACCAAGGCTACATGTTCTGCCTTTGCTTTGGCCGCTTCTGTCACCTCTGGTGTGTTGGTTGTTGTTTGAGATGTGTCAACCGTTTTTCTGCTGCAGGCAAATACAATCAGTGCAAGTGTAATGACCGTTGTGGCTTTCTTCATGTATGATATTTGAACACTAAAGCTAATGGCTGAACGCCAATAAACAAAAGCAGCCTGGGTTAACAAGGCTAAATCATTTCACTTCCAAAGTAGCCTTGCAGGGCTACGGGTAGCTTAATTCCATTTTCATCCTGGTTGTTTTCCAGCAGACAGGCCAAAATTCTGGGCAGGGCCAAGGAACTGCCGTTTAAGGAATGCACCAACTGGCTTTTGCCTTTTTCATCTTTGAAACGAATTTTCATTCTATTGGTTTGAAAACCTTCAAAGTTGGAAACCGAGCTGACTTCCAGCCATTTATCCTGAGCGGCGCTGTATACTTCAAAATCATAGGTAAGGGCGGAAGCAAAGCCCATATCGCCCCCGCACAAACGAAGAATGCGGTAAGGCAATTCCAAAGACTGGATCAGTTTTTCCACATGCTCCACCATTGCTTCCAGGGCCTCATAACTGGTGTCGGGATGCACCAATTGCACGATCTCGACCTTATCAAACTGGTGCAGGCGGTTCAGTCCCCGAACGTCCTTGCCATAACTTCCAGCTTCACGGCGAAAGCAGGGCGTGTACGCCGTCATTTTTATGGGTAAATCACTTTCTTTTACAATCACATCACGGTAGATATTGGTAACCGGCACTTCCGCCGTGGGAATCAGGTAAAATTCATCTTCGGTTACATGATACATCTGTCCTTCCTTATCCGGCAACTGGCCGGTGCCATAGGCCGATGCGGCGTTTACCATTAACGGTGGCATGTATTCGGTATAGCCGGCCTGGGTATTGTATTCCAGGAAATACTGGATCAAAGCCCTTTGCAGTTTGGCGCCCTTGTTTTTATAAACCGGGAAGCCGCTGCCGGTGATTTTGTTGCCCAACTCAAAATCGATAAGATCATATTTTTTGGCCAGGTCCCAATGCGGAACGGCGCCGGCGTAAAGCAAGGGTTTGGTGCCGCCGGTTCTTACGGTTTCATTGTCCTCCGGGGTTTTTCCTTTTGGAACTTTTTCAGAGGGAAGATTGGGCAGGCGCACCAACAGTTCATTCAACTGCTTTTCTACGGCATCCAGTTTTTCCTGGATGGGGTTTAGTTGGCTTTTAAAAGATTCGACATCTTTCTTTTTTGCTTCCGCCTCTTCTTTTTGCCCCTTGCCCATCAAGGCCCCAATTTCTTTGGAGGCCGCATTTATTTTCGCCTTTGTTTCGTCAAACTGAAAGGTTAGTTTTTTGCGTTCATCATCCAGGGCAATGATCTCGTCCACAAGATTAATTTCCTTAAAATTTTTTATCGCCAATCGTTCTTTTACCAACTCTGTATCGTTGCGTAAGGTCGCCAGCTGCAGCATATTCGTGTGTTTTGAAGGGAGCAAAGATATGGTGAAGGCAAAAAAGAAGCGGCAGGAGCTTTTTCTGTGGGCTTTACGATGGCGTCTTCACTTCTTTATAAACCCCCGGAACATGAATTTGCATCCATGGCGCCGTGTCTTTTAAGGGTGTGAACCCAAACTTGCTGTAGAGGCCATGTGCATCCCGGGTAGCCAGTAAAAAGCGCCGCAAACCCTGCAGGGAGGGATGGCTGATAATGACTTCCATTAACCAGCGGCTTAAACCTTTGCCCCGCCAGGCCTCATCAATAAACACATCGGCCAGGTAAGCAAAAGTGGCCGCATCGGTGATCACCCGGGCAAAGCCAACCTGCTCTTGTTTGTGAAAAACCGCAAAACACAAAGAACCGCCAATCGACCGCTGAACAATTTCAGCCGGGATGTTTTCCGCCCAATAGGATCGACTTAAAAATTGCTGTACAAATGCGACGTTGATTTTCGATTGGTCGGTGGTAATCGTATAGTTTTCCTTTGTCCATTCCATAATTGCAGATTTACAGGATTTTGGAGTAAGGAGCAAGAACTTTTATGCGTGTGGAATTTCCCTTCGTTTTTCGACAGGTACGTCTACCTTCGTGCCTTCGGCTGCCCCGTTTAAATGGGCGGCCAATTTAAACTATGTTAGGGAACGATGATTTGCAGGTTCGCTGGTGGAAGCTGGAGGAAAAACTGGTCGAGCGGTTTGGAAAGAAGCCCGATGTGGAAAGTGTTTTGTTTTTGATCGGCATACAGGAGTTCGGAGAGATCCGTAAAAAATTTTCCAAAGAGCAAAAACAGGACCTGATGCATATTGCCATATGCACCGTTTTAACACCCAGCGGGTATTACGAGCTGTCGCATGTAGACGAAGAAGGCTGGCCGCACTTTCAGCAGTTAAAACCAATGCCGGTTATGCTGCCGCACGAGCAGGAAGCGTTTTTGAAAGACCATATTCTTTTGTATTTTCAAAACCAGGGGTTAGCATAATGAACCAACGTGTCCGAACCATGCTGCTTGCCGCCTGCTGCCTGCTGTTTGCAGCTAGCCTCCATGCACAACAGGAGATCAGGCTGAAAAAAAAAGATCGTAAAAAAGATGTGGTGCTATTAACCACAGAAGGGCAGATCCTCCTAAGGCTGTCCGATTCTACTCCCTTGCACCGGGACAATTTTTTAAGGCTGGTAAAGTCTGGTTTTTACGACAGCATTCTTTTTCACCGGGTCATTGAAGGGTTTATGATCCAGGCCGGTGATGCCAATAGCAAAGCCGCCGTAGCCGGCCAACCTTTGGGAAGCGGCGGGCTTTCGTACACCATCCCTGCCGAGTTTCGGCCATCCCTGTTTCATAAGAAAGGCAGTTTGGCGGCAGCCCGCATGGGCGATCAGGTCAATCCCCAAAAGGCCAGCAGCGGCAGCCAGTTTTACATCGTGCAGGGGCGCAGTTTTACCGACAGGGAGCTGGATTCGGTAGAAGTGGTGCGTTTGAGCGGAAGAAAACTGCCGCTGGAACACAGGGCGGTTTACAAAACAATGGGCGGCACACCGCAGCTCGATCAGGAATATACCGTATTTGGTGAAGTGGTGAGCGGCCTGGAAGTGGTGGATAAAATTGCCGCCACCCCAACCAGCAAGGCACAGGACCGCGACCGGCCCGTGCAGGACGTGCGGATCGTACAGGCCAAATTGGTGCGCAGAAAGAAACAAGGATAGAAAGTTTTTTTAGTCAGTCAATCTGTGGTTAATATTGCACCTAAATTTTTGTTATGAATTTCCCCGAGAACTTGCGTTATACAAAAGATCATGAATGGGTTCGTTTGGAAGGCGATGTGGCTTTTATTGGCATAACCGATTTTGCCCAGCACGAACTAGGTGATATTGTATATGTTGAAATTGAAACCGTAGGACAGGAGCTAAAAGCCGGTGATATTTTTGGAACCGTAGAAGCAGTGAAAACCGTGTCTGATCTGTATCTGCCGGTCAGCGGAAGCATTACAGAAGTCAATCCTCAGTTAAACTCCAACCCCGAGTTGGTAAACACCGATCCCTATGGCGAAGGCTGGATGATGAAAATGAAAGTAAGCAACGGGGCCGATGTAGACGGCCTGATGGATGCTGCTGCCTACCAGAGCCTGGTGAGCTAACGAGCTGACGAACATTGGCTGAAGCAGGCACCCCACATTCGGGTTCTACCTGCAAAGCTTTTGGATGAATCGGTCCTGCCGGCCCAAATCATTTCCTGCCAAGCATGCTTGTTATCACTTTACATACTCCAATATAAAATCATTTATAAGGCCTTGCAAAAGGCCTTTTTATTTAGATTGCAGGGAAAAGATGTTACAGGCAAACTGGCTTAAATCGAAGGCGCTGGCAGTTGGGTGGCTGATGGTGATGAATATTCTTTTTGTTTTGCCCGGCTCTGCCCTGCCCAAAAGCAATTGGATGACCGATTGGCACGTAGATAAGTGGGTGCATATTGGTTTGTTTGCGGTTTTAATTTTTTTGTGGTGTAGGGCTTTTGAGATCTCAGCCGGAAAGAAGTTGATTGTGATCATAAGCGCAATTGCTTATGGAATTTTGGTAGAGGTGGTGCAAAAAACCTGGGTTCCCAACCGGTCTTTTGATCTCTACGATGTGGCAGCCGATGCAGCGGGCAGTTTGATTGGTTTGTTCGTTTGGTTAAGGGTGAAAGAAAAAAATAAACCCCTGTAGAAACAGGGGTCGCAACCAAAACTAACTGCTTATGAGAAAA
>JAEVYV010000132.1 GCA_023392575.1 Bacteroidota bacterium
GGTTTCTACTTCGGCCAACATCAGCGGCCAGCCATCACCGCCCTTTTTTGATGCTGTTTCCGGGGAAATAAAAAAGGCCGTTGATTATGTGGTGCAGTGGCGCAAAGACGACCGCACGCCGGCTCAGCCCTCCCAAATCATTAAATGGAACAGCGACGGTTCGTATGTGTTCGTTCGAAAATAAAGGAATGAAGAAGGAAGGCCGGTTTTGCCGGCTCCTGGTTGCCTTGTTACGTAGGTACGGTTTACCATTCATCTCAGCCCTCTATCTTTGCCCGGATGGACATTCATTGCAGCGATAAAGAACTGGCCATATTTCAAACAATAGCAAAGGCGGCCGAAGGCCTGCACTATCCCTGCTATCTGATTGGTGGTTTTGTACGTGATAAAATTCTGGGAAGAAGAACCAAGGATGCCGATTTTGTGTGCGAAGGAGACGGGCTGGAACTGGCAAAGCAGGCGGCGGCCTTATTCAAACCCCATCCCAAGGTCAATTATTTCAAAAACTTTGGAACGGCCCAGTTTAAAATGGCCGATGGGTTTGATTTGGAGTTTGTCGGGGCCCGAAAGGAAAGCTATCGTTCCGATTCCCGCAAGCCGCAAGTGGCTTCGGGCACGCTGAAGGATGACCAAAACCGAAGGGATTTTACCATTAACGCCCTGGCGATCAGCCTGAATAAAAAGGATTTTGGAAAGCTCATTGACCCCTTTAATGGCATTGCCGATCTGAAGCAGCAGTTGATCCGCACCCCGCTGGAACCTGCGCAAACCTTTAGCGATGATCCGCTGCGCATGATGAGGGCCATAAGGTTTGCCACACAACTGAATTTTAAGATCTATCCCGAAACCTTTCATGCCATTGAACAAAATGCCAGGCGAATCAAGATTGTTTCGCAGGAAAGAATTACAGATGAACTGAACAAGATCATCATGGCCCGCAAGCCTTCTGTCGGGTTTAAGCTCTTGATGGATAGCGGCTTGCTGCACCTCATTTTCCCGCAAATGGTGGAACTGGCCGGTGCCGAGTATCTAGAAGGACAGGGGCACAAGGATAATTTTTATCATACCCTGCAGGTGTTGGATAATGTGGCCGAGAGAACCAATGATTTGTGGCTGCGCTGGGCGGCTATTTTGCACGATATTGGCAAACCGGCCACCAAGCGTTTTGAACCGGGTCATGGCTGGACCTTTCATGGGCACGAGGTGGTGGGCGGCCGGATGGTGCCCAAAATTTTTACCCAATTAAAATTGCCTCTGGGTGAAGAGATGAAATATGTGCGCAAACTGGTAGAACTGCATTTGCGGCCCATTTCGCTTACCAAGGAAAATATTACCGACTCGGCCATCCGCCGCTTGTTGTTTGATGCCGGGGAACATATAGATGACCTGATGATCCTGTGCAGTTGCGACATTACTTCTAAAAACAAATGGAAGGTAAACCGCTACCTGGAAAACTTTGAGCTGGTACGGCAGCGCTGTAAAGAGGTGGAGGAGAAGGATCACATCCGTAACTGGCAGCCGCCCATTACCGGCGAAGTCATTATGAAAACCTTTGGCATCCCGCCGTCAAAACCCGTTGGGGTGATCAAGGATGCGATCAAAGATGCCATCCTGGACGGTGACATTCCCAATGAGTACGAAGCGGCGTTTCGGTTTATGCTGCAAAAAGGAGCGGAAAATGGCTTGCATCCAAAAGCATAAACCCGAAGGTTTTAAAGCGGTTCGTTTGCTGCTGGCATCGTAAAGTTTTACACTATATTTGGAGTTTATTGAATGCGAAACAGAACACATGGCTATACTGAAATTTCGAGTTTATTTTGAAGAGGATGACAGTGTTTACCGGGACATTGCCATCAAACACCAGCAAAGTTTTTTTGATTTACACGAAGCGATTTTAAAGGCTTACGAGTTTGATTCAAAACATGCCGCCACTTTTTACCGCAGCAACGACAACTGGCAGCGGGGAAGAGAAATTACACTTGAGGCATACAATAAGCAATACAAGGTGGCCCCTTTGCTGATGAAAGAAACAACCATTGGTTCTGAAATCAGGGATACCAATCAGCGCTTTATATACACCTATGATTTTGTGAAGGGATGGACCTTTCTTATTGAGCTGATTAATGTTTCGAAAGAAGAAAACCCCAAGCTGACCTATCCGGCTTTGGTGCGAAAAGAAGGAATTGCACCAAGCCAGTATGGAACCAAAAGCCTGCTGGGCGAACGCTTTACCGATGTGGAAGAAAAATACGACCTGAACAAAGGCGCGGAAGGTTTTGGCGAAGAAGGCGAGGAGGGCAGCGATGATTATGGAACCGGCGCCGAAGAAAGCGACAATGAAAAAGAAGATTATTAATTTTAATTGGATTTAAACCGAAGAACTCTGTCATTGAAAAGGGACAGAGTTTTTTTATGGATACCGTGTCAAAAAATAAAACCGTTATCGTTATTGCCGGACCGACGGCGGTGGGCAAAACATCCGTGGCAATCGAAGTGGCCCGGCATTTTCGCACCCAAATCATTTCTGCCGACAGCCGTCAGTGCTACAAAGAACTAAACATCGGCGTGGCCCGGCCTTCCGAAAAAGAACTGGCGGCGGTAGTGCATTATTTTATTGCCTCGCATTCCATTCATGAAAAAGTCAATGCCGTCACATTTGAAAATTACGCCCTGGACAAGCTGGCACAAATTTTTGAAAAGAACGATGTGGCGGTGGTGGTTGGGGGCACAGGCCTTTATATCAAAGCCCTGATCGAGGGGATGGATGAAATTCCCGAAGTGCCGGAATCGGTGCATCTGGCGGTCATTGATGCGTATAAAACGAATGGCCTGGAATGGTTGCAGCAACAGGTTCAGCAGGATGATCCGTTTTTTTATCGGAATGGGGAAATTCAAAACCCCCAACGGTTGATGCGGGCCTGGGAAGTGTATCAGGCCACCGGCCAATCGATTTTAAGCTTTCAAAAAAATAAAAAGGCACAGCGGGATTTTAGCGTCAAAAAAATAGCGTTGCAACTACCCAAAGAAGCCCTGCACCGCAACATCAATACCCGGGTCGATCAAATGATGGAGCAGGGGCTGTTGGAGGAAGTTCGTTCCCTGCTTCCTTACCAGCAGGTGAACGCCCTGCAAACGGTGGGTTATAAAGAATTGTTTGCTTATTTAAACGGAGAAACGTCTTTACCTGAAGCCGTTGAGCTGATCAAAAAAAATACACGGCAATACGCCAAGCGGCAAATGACCTGGTTTCGAAAAGACAAAGAGTTTATCTGGTGTCCGCCCGACACGGAACAGGTAAAAGAATGGTTTGGTTGAGATGAAAGTTACTGAAGTTACTTTCCGGTAGCTGTTTAAGCGGTTGTTCCGTTTTTTTGTTTTTCCGGCAGGTAGATGTAAAAACGGGCACCTTTGTTTACTTCGCCCCTGGCATACATAAGTCCGCTGTGGTTTTCCACCACTTTTTTGCAAAGCGCCAGGCCAATGCCCGAGCCGGGATAGGTTTGTTTGTCGTTTAATCTTTTAAACAATCCAAATATCTGGTCGGCGTATTCCTGGCTAAAGCCAATGCCGTTATCGGAAAAAACAATCTCGTAATATATCGAGTCTTTGCTCAGACCCAGTTCTTCCTTTTGCTCTTCCGACACCGCTTTGCACGAAATGCGGAGCTCTGGCTTTTCCCCCTCTTTTGCAAATTTTAAGGAGTTGTTGATCAAATTGTAAAAAAGCTGGTTCATTTGCAGGGGAATGGCTTCAATGACAGGCAACAAATCTTTTTTAACAACCGCTTCCCGCTGCAGAATGGAAAGATCAAAATCGGCCAGGGTAGCATCCAGAATTTTATTGAGGTCGGTTTGAACAAATCCCTGTTCCCGCCGCATGCTGGAAAAGCTGAGAATGTCTTTGATCAGCACCGACATGCGTTCTGCCGATTGAATGATTTTATCCAGTTGCTGCCGGCCTTTTTCATCCAGTTTCTCCGCCTGGGTTTCCTGCAAATAACTTCCAAAAGACCGGATCTTGCGCAAAGGCTCCTGCAGGTCATGGCTGGCGATGTATGCGTATTGTTCCAGTTCGTCGTTGGATCGCTGCAATTGAGTGATGTTGTCTTTTAATTCCTCTTCATATTTTTTTAGTTGGCTGATGTCTTGAAAAGAAGCCGTTATGCCGTCGTTGAGCTTGACCAACGATACCAAAAACCACTTTAGCTGTCCTGCCCGTTCATAAGTTGTTTCAAAAACCATAGACTGGCCCGTTTCCACCACCTTTACATATTGCTCAAACAGGTCAAGTCCTTTGGTGTAAAACGAAGCATCTTTAAACCTTTTGCCCAGATAATTTTTGGGGTTGATGCCGAGCAGTTCTTCGGTTGACCGGTTAACAAACTGTATTTTGAAGTCCACGATCTCGTCTTTTTTCCGGATGGCTTTGTAATTGACAATACCGTTTCGGGACGTATCCAGAACCGACTCCAGAAATCCTTCCAGCCAAAGACGTCTTCGGGAAAGAAAAAAGGTAGACAAAAAGGTAGACAGAATGATGGCCACGGCCAAAAAGGCAAATACAACCGTCAACAAATTATTGAGCCGGGTAGACTCGTCTAATTTTTGATCCAGATAATTGAGTAGGTCTTTTTCATGGGCAACACCGCGGTTAATGATTTCGTGAATGTTGAACAAATATTGCAGTCGCCAGCCTTCGCCCGACTGGATGATCTCTGCTATATTTTTTTGCAGCAGCGTATACATCTGGCCGCTGATCATGCTGGACAAAGAATCAACCAGTTTTACTTGCTCTGTGTCGCCCCGCACCAGTTTCTTTAATGCAATTACTTCGTTGTTGACCTGCAGGGCTTCTTTTTTAAACAAGGTGTAGAATTCTTTTTCCGCCAGGGTGTCGTAGCTGGGCGAATAGATCTGGGCGCTTTTAAGATGATTGGAAAGGCTCTCAAGCAAGGTGATGACATTCCGGGTATGGGTTACTGAACTGTTGTACTCCTTCATTCTTTCAAAGCTTATCCGGTTAAGGATAATAACAACAATCAGTAAGAGGAACGAGACAATAAATGCATAAAACGTTTTGCTGTTCATGAAGCTACCCGTGGGTTAACGATTTTTCTAAGGTAAAATTATTCCTTAACGATGCATTACCCGGCGGCAAGGGATTAAAACCTTCACAATAATGCATTTCTCATCCTTAACCGTCTTTCAAACTCCATGCCTTTGTTGGTCGCTGCATGAAAGAGAAGGCAATAAATTTTCAGGGCTGCTGCATTACAAAAAAGAGCACCCATAAGTGCTCCTTTTTGTATATGGGAAATTTTGGTATCAGAATTTAAAACCAACCGTAGCAAATACATTTCCGGTGGTGTTTTTGATATTAGCAGCGTAGTACGGTGCACTTTCCAGCCGGTAAGCAAAGTTTACGTCTTTGTTCAGGGCGTGCACATAGGTAAGGTCAACAAAAAAACCCTTGTTCCGGTACCCCAACCCACCACTCAAATTAAGCTTATGGCCGTTTTCGCCCTTGATATCCTTATACGGATTGCTGTAATAAGCGGCCCCCAACCGCACCATGATGGTGGTAAACTTCAGTTCGCCGCCGGCCCTGAAGTTGAAAGCACCCTTGTAGGCCTGGTCAATCGCATTGGTTAAGGATTTTAAATAGGTTTTGGTTTCTTCATCATTGTTGTTGTCTGCGTCGGGCTTGAAAGAAGAGGCCTTGTAGTTCACATACTCGATGTCGGCGGTCAAAAAGCCTTTTTGCTTGGTCACGTCTTCTATTTCGCGAAGCACATAAGAAACGCTGCCAATGACCCTGTACGGCGTGATCAAAAGGTATTTGAATTCGGAAGGCTGGTTGTTGGTATAGCTCTTTGAATTGTCCACCCAGGAGTCGGCATCCGGCACATCATCGTTGAGCGTAACTGCAGCTTCGTATTTATCCGTCAGCGAAAAAAGGGTGGGGGTATGCACCGACAAGCCCAGGCGCCAGAATTCGGCAGGCTTGTAGATCAAACCGGCTTTGAAATTAAAACCCACCCCGGACGTATGCAGTTTGTCCGAAAAAATGCCATAATTGAATTTGTTGTTTGGATTTTCCGTGGCATCGGCCTCCACAAACTCCGTTTCCCTGCGGTAATTTAAAATGGGCACGCCAAGCGATCCGCCCAACATTAATTTCTCTTTTAGGTTAACGGCCATGCCCAGTGCAAATTCCGTGATGCCGCCGCGGTTCTTCACGGTGTATTGTTGCAGCAGGCCGGTGGCTACAGGAGCAGTGGTGACAAAATGATCAATCTGCCCCGAGCTGTTTTTTACCGCATCCACCCAGTAGGTATTATAGGCCAGACTGGCCCCCAAAGGAAACTGGGTTTCAACCCGGGAATCGCGAATGCCGCTGTTGTTTAGTTCTTCCACAAATTTTTGCGAAAAAGAACTTTGGTTGTTTTGTCCGCGGTATAAAATATCGCCATTGAAATCGGCCGTGCGGTTCATGGCAATGCTGAACGACGTATTGCGGACATTGCCCCTGCCGTTGCCGCTGCCCATTACAAAGCCCGTGGTGCCCCAGGTAAACCGGTTGGTTTTTTCTTTTTCTGTGCGGTCCAGGTAAGTGGCTTTGGTGTTTTGAAACTGGTAGATGGGACTGAAAATGAAATCGCCTGTTTTATAAAAGGCCAATCCGGCCGGGTTGACGAAACTAGCGGTAATGTCGCCGCCCAGCGAACCCATGGCTCCGCCCACGGCTTGCGTACGGGCACTGCCCCCGGGAGCGTACCACGAATACCGCAGGGCATCGGCGGGTTCCTGAGCAAAAGAACCGGAGTAGGCTAGGAAACCTGAAAATATGAGTAAGAGTTTTTTCATATAAATGCGTTTGTCGTTAACGGCGCATTTCATAGGACAAAGTTTTTCTACCCGATGCCCGACAGCATCCGGATGTTAGCGAATCAGGGACCAGTTTTTCATGTTAGTTTTTTCCCCGTGAAGCATTGCCCCTGCCGCCGGTATTGGTGTTGCCCGAACTGCCTGAATTGGAAGAACCGCCTGAAGAATTATTGGAAGAAGATCCGCTGCTGTAGGT
>JAEVYV010000158.1 GCA_023392575.1 Bacteroidota bacterium
CATGGCGTCCATGCGATTGGGGGTCAGTCCTATTTCATAAATAATGTCGGTATAGGGTTTGAAATAATCTTCGGCGCTTGTGCCCACTTTTGCATCCGGCGGCAGTACCATGATGCCGGCATGCAAAGTGCCCAGGCCTATTTCATCTTCGGCGCAAATCATCCCATAGCTTTCTACGCCGCGGATCTTGGCAACTTTCATGGTCAGGGGATCGCCTTGGGCAGGATAAATGGTGGTGCCTACGGTGGCTACTATTACTTTTTGTCCGGCCGCTACATTGGGGGCGCCGCAAACAATTTGCAGCGGCTCTTCTTTACCAATGGATACTTTGGTGAGCTTTAATTTGTCTGCATTTGGGTGGGGTTCTGCATACAGTACTTCGCCAATCACAAGGCCTTTTAGTCCGCCCTTTACTTCTTCAAAGGTTTCCATGTTTTCCACTTCCAGGCCTACGGAAGTCAGGATTTTCGAGAGGCGTTCCGGTTCTATTTGAACGGGCAGGTACTCGCTGAGCCATTTATAGGAAATCGTCATCTGTTGAAAATTTGTAAGTGGGCAAAGATAAGACTGGTTGTTGGAAAGGCGTTTCTCTAAATGACTGGCTCCTTCACTGGTTTGGTTTCAAAAGCAAGATGGGGCCTGAAGGAGGGAAGAGGAACATTGAAAAAGTTTCGCACATCCCTTTACTCATCAATTCCAGGCCTTGGTGCGCATTGCTTTGATGATGAAATACCGGACGCATACCCCCCGCAAAACGGCCGAAAGTCCATTCTGGTGTTTGGGGCACATGGCCAAAACTTTTTGTTGTTTTTTTTCTCGACAAAACTTGTGCACAACCTCATGAAACCTGCGCAAAAAAATTGAATTTTGTGGATATATTATAAAGCAGTGTGCATAAGTGTTGTTGGGATGTGGGAATGGTTTGGATATTCTGTTCATTAAAATATTCATCCGGAAAATGATTTTGGAACTTGTGCCTGCATTTATATTCGCCGTCTGACTTACTGGGAACATTTGGATAATCTATTCGTAACAATAATTTAATTCCAGAACTAATTGTAGGCCCCATAGGTCATTGATCGAAATATCAATGGTTTCACTTTTTGACGAGAAATAAAATGGATCTTACCAACCTTAATCGAGAGAAAAAGAACCGCAGGAAAGCGCCTGTTGACCTGAGCACCATGATCTATGGCAAGGTGCCGCCGCAGGCCAAGGACCTTGAAGAGGCTGTGCTGGGAGCCGTTATGCTGGAAAAAGGGGCCTTTGATGTTGTGATTGAGATTTTGAAACCCGAATGTTTTTATGTAGATGCCCACCAGCGCATTTACCGGGCCATGCAAGGCCTTGCTAACAAAAGCCAGCCCATTGATATATTAACGGTGGTAGAGGAGTTGCGCTTCCGCGAAGAACTGGATTTGGTGGGCGGACCTTATTACGTGACCAAGTTAACCAACGCTGTTGTTTCATCGGCTAACATCGAGGCCCACTCGCGGATCATTCTTCAAAAATTTATCCAACGCGAACTGATACGCATCAGCGGAGAAATTATTTCCGATGCCTACGAAGACAGCACCGATGTTTTTGATTTGCTGGATCAGGCCGAAAGCAAGATGTACGAAGTAACCAGCAACCACTTAAAAAACAATTACCAGTCCATCGATGCGGTGCTGGTGAAAACCATTCAACGCATTGAAGACCTGCGGCACAAAAATGAGGACGTAACCGGCGTACCCAGTGGTTTCCCTTCTTTGGACAAGGTTACCTACGGTTGGCAAAACACCGACCTGATTATCCTGGCTGCCCGACCTGCTGTGGGTAAAACGGCTTTCGCCCTGAACCTGGCCCGCAGCGCCGCTTTGCACCCCACCAAAAGCACCGGTGTGGCTTTGTTTTCACTGGAGATGAGTGCCGGTCAGTTGGTGCAGCGTATCCTGGCTGCGGAAAGCGACATCCATCTGGAAAAAATTTCCCGTGGTAAAATGGAGGAGCACGAAATGAAGCAGTTGTATGCCAAAGGCATTCAGCGCCTGGCGCAGGCTCCTATTTATATTGATGATACCGCGGCTCTGAACATTTTTGAATTGCGGGCCAAATGCCGCCGCCTGAAAACCCAGGGCAACCTGGGGCTCATCATCATTGACTACTTGCAATTGATGAGCGGTACCGGCGACCGTAACTCCAACCGCGAGCAGGAAATTTCCACCATTTCGCGGGGCCTGAAAGGACTGGCCAAGGAGTTGCAGGTGCCCATCATTGCGCTGTCGCAGTTGAGTCGTGAGGTGGAAAAAAGAAAGGACGGAAACAAGATGCCGCAACTGAGTGACCTGCGTGAATCGGGAGCCATCGAGCAGGACGCCGATATGGTCATGTTTCTCTACCGACCCGAATACTACGACATTACCCAGGATGAGATGGGCGACAGCAACCGCGGCGAAACGCATGTGCGCATTGCCAAGCACCGGAACGGTTCGTTGGAAACCATCAAGTTGAAAGCCCTGTTGCATATTCAAAAATTTGTGGAATGGGACGAAGGCAATGGCTTTGGCAACTTCAGCCTGCCCTCGAATTTCAAGCCCGTGACCGGCGACGACGGGAACGGCGGGGCCAGGATGTTCATTCAAACCGGAAGTCGGATGAACGACCTGCCCGACGACGAAGACCCGTTTTAGTTACTAACTTTTCTACATACCAGCTCCGTACAATCCGGAGCTTTTTTTATTTCTTCGCACTATGGCCTTACCGTTTTTTTTCGTGGAGCATTGGGAAGGGAATTCCCTTTTTTTGGACGAAGACACATCGAAGCATGTCATTCAGGTGTTGCGCATGCAAAAAGGAGAAAAAATTTTACTGACCAACGGTAAAGGAAAGAAGGCCGAAGCGGAAATTGTGGAGGACAACCGCAAAAAATGCGGGGTGCAAATCGTTCGTGAGGAAACGGTGCCGCCCAAGCCGCACAAAGTAGGCATTGGCATTTCGCTGGTAAAAAATGCTTCGCGGTTTGAATGGTTTTTAGAAAAAGCGACCGAGATTGGCGTGAGTGAGATCCTGCCCTTGCTTTGTGAGCGAACGGAAAAGGAAAAGTTCCGCCACGACCGCCTGCAAAACATTGTGGTGAGTGCCATGCTGCAATCGCAACAGTGCTGGCTGCCTGTTCTGTATGAGCCAACAGATTTCAAAAAAATAATTTCAGGAAAAAACTATGAACAAAAATTCATTGCGCACTGTTTGGAAGAAGAGAAGCGGCCTTTAGCCGCTCAACCATTCAACCACTCAACTTCCCAACTCATCCTCATTGGTCCGGAAGGCGATTTTACCTCAAACGAAATTCAGCTTGCCCTGCAACAGGGTTTTTGCCCCGTGGCCCTGGGCGAAACCCGGCTGCGAACGGAAACCGCCGGCATGGTAGCGGCAACCCTGCTTTGCATCAAATGAGCTAATGGGCTGAATCCGAGTCCTGGTTTTGGGGCAAGCTTAATTGGGGCTCGTTCAATTCCACTAATCTTTTTTTTCTGGCCGTTTTCTTTCGCATGCTCATGTTCAGCACTTCCACCACAAAGGAAAAGGCCATGCCGAAATAAATGTAGTTTTTCAGGTGCAGGTTTTCGGCGCTTTCCGAATCCCAGCCCTCGATGATCAGGCTTAGCCCGATCATGACCAAAAACGAAAGCGCCAGCATTTTCAGGGTTGGGTGTTTATGGATAAAGGAAGAAATTTTGGGACTGAACAAAAACATGATGATCATGGCAATGACCACGGCCGCAATCATGATTTCGACATGCTTGGCCGTGCCGCCGGCGGTGATCACGCTGTCAAAGGAAAATACCGTGTCGATCAGCATAATTTGAAAAACGGCCTGCCCCAGGGAAAGGTAAACCGGCGTGCCCTGGTAGGTTTCCTCCAGGTCTTCTCCCTCCAGTTTGGCGTGGATCTCTTTGACCGATTTGTATATCAAAAACAGGCCGCCGGCAATCATAACCAGGCTGGCCAGGTCAAAACCTTTGCCCCACAACGTAAACAGGTATTTGCCTTTTTGGGACAAAAGCCAGCTCAACCCAAGCAACAACAGGCTTCGCAGAATAATGCCGTTGATCATCCAGGCCCGCCGGGCCTTCGGTTGGTTTTCGCCTTTGAGCCGGTTGATGATGATGCTCACGAAAATGACATTGTCAATGCCCAATACCACTTCCAGAACCACAAGTATGACAAAGCTGATAATGCTTTCGCTGGTAAAGAGATGTTCCATGTGCCAACTGTTTAGGCCAGGCTTTTACAAATTCTCTTTACAATAAACGGGCCTTCATAAATAAATCCGGTCCACACTTCGATCAATGCGGCCCCGGCCTGGCGTTTTTCCTGTGCATCCTTGCCGGTGAAGATGCCGCCGCTGCCAATAACGGGCAGGGTGGCGGCGGTTTTTTCGCGAATGTATTTCAGCACTTCGGTGGACCGGTGCTGCAGCGGTTTGCCGCTAACCCCGCCGGCGCCAATGGCTTCCACATCCGGGCGGCTGGTGGTTAATTGGTCGCGGCTGATGGTTGTGTTCGTAGCAACCAGGCCATCCAGCTTTATTTCTTTTGCCAGATCAATCACATCATCCATTTGTGACCAGGTAAGATCCGGGGCAATTTTTAACAAAATGGGTTTGGGGTTTGCAAAATCCCGATTGAGCTGCTGCAAGTGGGTAAGAATTTTCCGTAAGGAATCTTTTTCCTGGAGTTCCCGCAGGCCCGGCGTGTTGGGCGAGCTAACGTTCACCACAAAAAAATCCACATACGGATGCAGGGCCCGAAAGCAAATCTCGTAGTCCTTCCAGGCTTCCTCATTGGGTGTGGTTTTGTTTTTGCCAATATTCCCCCCAATGATAAGCAATGGTGGTTGACGGTTGGTAGATGACAGTAGGTTTGTTCTGTCATCTGTCATTTGCCACCTGCCATTTGTTTCTCTCCACTTCTTCAGCCTGTTTGCAATGGCCTCAACGCCATCATTGTTAAAGCCCATGCGATTGATCAGGGCCCGGTCCTGCGGCAGCCGGAACAAACGGGGCTTTTCGTTACCGGCTTGCGGCCGGGGGGTAACCGTTCCAATTTCCACAAACCCAAAACCCAGGGCCTCCAGTTCCCGCAGATATTTTGCGTTTTTATCAAACCCGGCGCCCAGGCCCACCGGATTTTTAAAATGCAAACCAAAAACCGTTTGGGACAGGGCCTTGCTTGGTGCCGAAAACCGGTTGGCTATGATCTTTCGGATAAAATCCACGGAACAGGCCGCTTTGAGCAAATTCATGGAAAAATAATGCGCTGTTTCGGCCGGCAACAGAAATAATAAACGTCGTAGGAACTGATACATTTGGCCTGCGAAGATAGGATAAGGCCAAGAGTTTTAAAATTGGTTGTTGATGCAACCAATCGGAAAATTGCTTAATTTTAAGTTCAATCTAAAAAACATGCAGGAAGCATATATAGTGGCAGGATACCGGACCGCCGTGGGCAAAGCCAAGCGGGGGGGATTTCGTTTTTATCGGCCCGATGATTTGGCGATTGATCTGATCAAGGGATTGTTGGCTTCTGTTCCGCAACTGGATAAAGCCCTGATTGATGATGTGATTGTCGGAAATGCCGTGCCCGAGGCCGAGCAGGGTTTGCAGGTCGGCCGCATCATTGCGGCCCGGGCCGTTGGTTACGATGTGCCGGGCATGACCGTGAACCGCTATTGCGCGTCGGGGCTGGAAACCATTGCCATTGCTACGTCAAAAATCCGCATGGGGATGGCCGATTGCATTATTGCCGGTGGCACGGAAAGCATGAGCCTGGTGCCCACGGCCGGCTGGAAAACTGTGCCGGCTTATTCGATTGCCAAGGACGATCCCGATTACTATTTAAGCATGGGACTAACGGCAGAAGCCGTAGCCAAGGAATTTAACGTAGGCAGGGAGGACCAGGACGTGTTCTCTTATCAATCGCATCAAAAAGCCATAAAAGCCATAGCCAATGGCTATTTCAAGGACGGGATTTTGCCCATAACCGTGGAGGAGGTGTTTCTGGACGACAAGGGAAAAAAACAAAAAAGAAACTTTGTGGTGGACACGGACGAAGGTCCGCGTCCCGATACTTCGGTAGAAGTCCTGGCAAAATTAAAACCCGCTTTTGCGGCCGGAGGCGTGGTTACAGCCGGCAACTCTTCGCAAACCAGCGATGGGGCTGCTTTTGTGCTGGTGATGAGCGAACGGCTGGTAAACCAGTTGGGCCTGCAACCCATTGGCCGGTTGGTGGCCTGTGCTTCTGCCGGCGTTCATCCCCGCATTATGGGCATTGGCCCGGTAGCAGCCATTCCCAAAGTAATGAAGCAGGCAAACATGAATCTGGGCGATATTGATACCATTGAATTGAACGAAGCTTTTGCTTCGCAGGCCCTGGCGGTTATTCGGGAAGCCGGGCTTGACCCCGAAAAGGTTAATCCCAACGGCGGTGCCATTGCCTTGGGACATCCGTTGGGCTGCACGGGAGCCAAACTCACCATTCAGGTGCTGCACGATCTGAAAAGAACAAATAAAAAATACGGAATGGTGACAGCTTGTGTGGGTGGGGGCCAGGGAATAGCCGGGATTATCGAACGGATGTAAGTTATCCACTGTGTATTTTGAATGCTTATTTCTTTTGCTTGAAATTTTATGTGTGCTAAAGTTATAAGCAAGATTTTTGATATGAGCTTGGGAAGTTGTTAAGTTTGGTTACCGCCAAATTTTAAGATATGAGTTCCACCACCTCAAGAATTTTATATGTCGATGATGACAGTGATGACCGCTATTTTCTGGGTCTTTCTTTATCCGAAACCTGCTCCAGCGTCAAGCTAGTATGTGCTTCCAACGGAGAGGAAGCCCTTAGCTATTTGAACTCCATCGACCGCTCTGATCTGCCTTCCCTGATTGTTCTGGATTTAAACATGCCCAAATGGGATGGCCGCAAAACCCTTTCGCATATCAAAAAACAACCCGACCTGGCCGACATTCCCATTGTCATTTTTTCCACCTCCGAAAGCAAACTGGATCAGGAAGCCTGTAAGCGGTTGGGGGCCACTTCTTATTTTAAAAAGCCCTTTCACTACGAGGGCTATAAGC
>JAEVYV010000361.1 GCA_023392575.1 Bacteroidota bacterium
GGTATAATTTCAATAAAAGAAGGCTGATGGCCGCGCCAAGAAAACACCCGAATAGGGAAGAATAGATCTTGTCTCGTCTTTCGCTACGGGCAAACAGGGCGACCGCCACACCAAAAACGCCAAACACAAAACCCAGTATAAAAGGCATCCAGTGAAAATAAAACTTCGTGTTCTTCATGCTCCAAAATCGTTTTGCAGGTTATTTGTACATCTGCTCCTGCCGCAACTGCCGGTCCAATACAAAGGTGCCAAAGGGCAAAACCGAAGCCACCACGGCCTTTACCAGCCAACCCAGGTTTTTATCCAGAACAACTTTGGCCTCATAGGCCAGGGCCAGAAAGGCCACAAACAAAACGCCGTGCAACCAGCCCACCACTTTCACCGCCTGCGGCAGGTCGGCAAAATATTTCAGCGGCATGGCAATGAGCAACAACACCAAAAATGAAACGCCCTCGGCAACAGCAATCCTTCGAAACCAGTTTATTGTTTTGTTTGTTTTCATAGCTTTCCCTGATACAGTTTTAATAATTGACCACCTGTTCTTCAATGGTTTGTGGTATTTCCCGCCACTCGTATTGCTGGTTGCGCAATTGGGGCTCAAACCCTGCTTCTTTGATCGCTTCCTGAATGGTTTTATAAGTAAACCGGTGCGGCGCCCCGGCTGCACTGACTACGTTTTCTTCAATCATGATCGAGCCAAAATCATTGGCGCCGCCATGCAGGCATAACTGCGCCGTTTGCTTGCCCACGGTCAGCCAGGAGGCCTGGATGTTTTTGATGTTGGGCAGCATGATACGGCTGATGGCAATCATGCGGATGTATTCGTCGGGTGTGGTCAGGTTGTGCACCCCGCGAATCCGGGTAAGCAGGGTATCCACGTCCTGAAAGGTCCACGGAATGAAGGCCAGAAATCCTTTGGCGTTTTCGGGCTTTTGTGCCTGCACCTCCCTGATTTTTACCAGGTGCTCAAACCGCTCCCGGATCGTTTCCACGTGCCCAAACATCATGGTGGCCGAAGTGGTGATCTCCAGTTTGTGGGCTTCGTGCATAATGGCCAGCCATTCCTCGGCGCCGCATTTTCCTTTGGGAATCAACCGCCGCACCCGATCCACCAAAATCTCGGCGCCGGCGCCGGGCAGGGAGTCCAGACCGGCTTCTTTCAAGGCCTTCAGCACCTCGTGGTGGCTTTGTTTTTCAAGCCGGGCAATATGCGCTACTTCCGGCGGACCCAGGGCATGCAATTTTATGGTTGGAAACTCCTGCTTGATTTGCCGAAAGGTATTCGTATAGAAATCCAGGCCCAGTTCGGGGTGATGGCCGCCCTGCAGCAACAACTGGTCACCGCCGTATTTAATGGTTTCAGTGATCTTTTTGCGGTAGGTGGGCATATCGGTAATGTAGGCCTCGGCATGGCCCGGAATGCGGTAGAAGTTGCAAAACTTGCAGTTGGCAATACAAACATTAGTGGTGTTTACATTGCGGTCTATTTGCCAGGTGACTTTTCCGTGGGGCACTTGTTTTTTCCGAAGCTCATTTGCCACATACATCAGTTCGGCCAGCGGAGCCTGTTCAAAAAGGTAAATGCCTTCTTCAATGGTCAAAAACCCAAAATCCAACGCCTTGTCATACAAAGTGGTAAGCTGCATAGCGCCGCAAATTTACAAAGGAACGCCAGCATTCTGTATGAAAGGTTTGGTGGGCCGGAAAGCTTAGAATAATTTTAATAGTTACCACCCGCTGGCAACAATTACGCTTTTGTTTTTGTCATATTAAGGCCTGACGACCAGATGAAAAAACTGCTTTTTATAATAGTGCTTGGTTCTTTTCAAAGCCCTTCTTTTTCCCAGGAAGAGTTTATAGAACCCTCGCGGTTTCTAACCAAATTTGATTTTACGCAACTAACCGGCGGGGTGATTTTAATGCAGGGGCGGTTGCATCCCTTCCCCGACACGCTCAATTTCATCCTGGACAGCGGCAGCGGCGGCATTTCGCTGGATTCGCTGACCGTGGCCTATTTCGGGTTGAAACCCACGCCTTCCACCCGTACCATTCGCGGGATAGCCGGCATAAAACAGGTGAGCTTTCTAAACAACCAAAAGCTGGTGCTCCCCGGTCTTGTTGTGGACAGCCTTAATTTTCACATTAACGATTACGGCATTTTAACCAGCGTGTACGGCATTCGCATAGACGGCATCATCGGCTACTCGGTTCTGAGCCGCTATATCTTAAAAATAAATTACGACAGCAGCCACATTGAGTTTTGGACCCGTGGTTCACTACGGTACCCCCGGGGCGGGTATTTGTTTCGCCCCATCATCAATGTACTGCCGGTGCAAACCGCACGAATAAAAGACGCCGCGACCATTAACAGCCGCTTTTTGTTTGACATGGGGGCCGGCCTGAACGTGATGCTAACCACCGACTTTGTCAAGGACAGCAACCTTTTGAATAAAAAAAGAAAGCTGTTTGCCAAGCAGGCCGAGGGCCTGGGCGGAAAGGTGGACATGCATGTAACGGTGATCAAAGAGGTAAAGCTGGGGCCTTACCGGTTTCGGAATGTACCCATCTATATTTTTGAGGACAAATACAACATCACCTCCTACCCCTACCTGGGCGGATTGATCGGCAACGACCTGCTTCGCCGCTTTAACATCATACTCAATTACGAAAGAAGGGATATTTACCTGCTGCCCAACAGCCATTACAACGATGCCTTTGATTATTCCTATACCGGCCTGGAACTGTTTTTGGAAAACGGGCAAATCATTCTGGGGGATGTGGCCCGGGACTCGCCTGCCGAAGCGGCGGGACTCAGGGAGGGAGATGTGGTGGTAGCGGTAAACAAAAACTTCAGCCAGGACCTGCAACAATACAAAATGGCCATGCAAAACACCGGCGACCACTTGAAACTCATTATCCAACGCGATGGGCAGCTGCTGGAGTTCAACCTGAAGGTCAAAAGCATTCTTTAGCAGGCCCATCCGCTCTCAGAAGCAAAACCGCAGCCAACGGGTTGTTTGGGGATACTAACGCAGCCGCCAACGGCCAATTCTTTTTAAAGCCTATTTTTACAGGCTTATTACAGGCCACCATTGGCAAGTGGCCGTCACAAGCTTTAAATTATTCATCAGTGGTACATTTCGAAAGGTTTACGTTAGCAAATGGGTTAAGGGTAATTGTTCACCAGGACACCTCCACGCCAATGGCCGTGGTAAATGTGATGTATGATGTGGGGGCGAAAGACGAAAACCCCAGCCAAACCGGCTTTGCCCACCTTTTTGAGCATTTGATGTTTGGCGGCTCGGTTCACATTCCTGTTTACGACGAACCGCTGCAAATGGCCGGAGGAGAAAACAACGCCTTCACAACCAACGACCTTACCAATTACTACATACAACTGCCGGCCGAAAACCTGGAGACCGCTTTTTGGCTGGAAAGCGACCGCATGCTTTCGCTGGCTTTTACCGAGAACAGCCTGGAGGTACAGCGCAAAGTGGTGTGCGAGGAGTTTAAAGAACACTACCTCAACAAGCCCTATGGGGATGTGTGGTTAAAACTGCGGGAGCTGGCCTACCAGGTGCACCCCTACCGCTGGATGACCATCGGCAAAGAATTGTCGCACATTGAAAACGCCCAACTGGAGGATGTAAAAAATTTCTTTTTTAAACACTATCGTCCGGTGAATGCCATTT
>JAEVYV010000403.1 GCA_023392575.1 Bacteroidota bacterium
ACACAATACCCCCCAAAACCCTTCCCTGTCCGTCCAGCCATTTGGTAGCCGAATGTACGACCAGGTCGGCTCCATATTCAATGGGCCGCTGCGCAATAGGTGTGGCAAAGCAGTTGTCCACGTTTAAAATCAGTTGGTGCTTTTTGGCCAGTGCGTTTACAGCCTGCAGGTCAATAATATCCAGTCCCGGGTTGGTCGGCGTTTCCAGGTAGATCATTTTGGTGTTGGGCCGGATGGCGGCCTCCCACTCTTCTATTTTATCGGCGGCCACATAGGTATATTCAATTCCGTATTTGGGCAAATATTTGGTTACCACCGCGTGGGTGCTTCCAAAAATGGCCTGGCAGCACAGCAGGTGATCGCCGGTTTTCAGCAAGGCCATAAAGCTGGCAAAAACAGCGCTCATCCCCGAGGCCGTGGCATAGCCGGCTTCGGCGCCTTCCAGCACACACATGCGGTCCACAAACTCCTGCACGTTTGGATTGGAAAACCGGCTGTAAATATTGTTGTCGGTTTCATCGGCAAAAGCGGCCCGCATTTCTTCGGCATCATCGTAGCAAAAGCTGCTGGTGAGAAACATGGGCGAGGCGTGCTCTTTTTCCCCGGTGCGTTCAATTTGTGTGCGAATGGCTTTGGTAATGCGTTGTTGCATGATCAGATATTAAGAAGCGTAAGAATTTTGATTGACGATGGCTTTCCAGGTAATCGTTGCACCCGCCAGGCGGAGCGTTTCGGCTACCGAGCAATATTTTTCGATTGAAAGAGCGCAGGCCCTTTCACATTTTTGGGCCTCCAGTTCACCTTGAAACGTAAAGATGACATGCACCGATTTCCAGGGAGAAGGAACGGTGTTGGCTCTTTCGCCCTGTATGGTTATGGAAAGCTGTTCTACTTTTTGTTTTTGTTTTTTCAGAATGGAGAGAACATCCACGCCGCTGCAGCCACCCAGGGCCATCAACAGCAATTGCATGGGCCGTGCGCCCAAGTTGGTATTCAGGGCCGATTCATTCGCATCCATTGATATAACATTTCCTTTGGCATCAACCGCCTGAAAAAAATGTTGTTCCGAACCTTGCAATTCCAATTGTACACAGATCATACTGAAATGGTTTGCGGCTGTGGTACCAGCCATTCTTTAATGTGGGCACTGATAGCGCTTGTTTCCACTAAAAATCCATCATGTCCATACAAAGAATCAATCTGGATAAATTTTGCATGCGGAATATGACGGGCAATAAACTGCACTTCTTCTGCAGGACACAGCACATCGCCTTTAATACCGATGGCTAAAGTGGGTTGTTTGATACCCTGCAAAACCGCTTTCACGGTATCGGCCCGGCCCCGGGCCAAATTATGGGTGTCGAGGGCCTTCGTTAATGTCCAATAACTGTGGGCATTGAATCGCCTGGTTAGTTTATTTCCCTGGTGCTTTACATACGAGGAGGCTTTAAAGTCATCCAGCTTTTCATTTGTTTCATCGGTTTGCGTGGCCACAAAGGATGTATAATTCCGGTAGGAGACCATGCCCATGGCCCTTGCCGCCTCCAGGCCTTTTTCCCCGGCTTTAGGACCGCCGTCTTTCCAGGTGCTGTCGGCTTCAATGGCCAGGCGTTGTGCCGTGTGAATGGCAATACCCCAGGCGGTTTCCCTGGCCGTGGTGACAATCAAAAATTGCCTTTCAATAACCGAAGGATGCATGACCGTCCACTCCAGCACCTGGTAACCGCCCATGCTGCCACCGGCCAGCAATTGTATTTTTTGGATGCCCAATTGTTTTCGCAGCAGTTCATGCGCCGCCACCATATCACGAATGGTAATCAAAGGGAAATGATGGTAATAAGGCTCCCCCGTTTTTGAATTGATGCTTGTGGGCCCGGTAGTGCCATAGGAAGACCCAAGGATGTTGGCACAAATAATAAAGTGCTGCGCAGGGTCAAACACAGAGCCCTCACCGATCATGCCCTTCCACCAGTCTTCTGCATTGGAGTTGGCCGTGAGGGCATGGCAGATCCAGATAACGTTATCTTTTGCCGCGTTCAGCTTTCCCCAGGTATGATAGGCAATGGTGAGCTCGGGCAGCACACCGCCTGCTTCCAGATGAAAAGGCTCCTTATAATGATAATAATGTGGCTTCATATCTACTACATTCACCAGGCCACCAGGGCTTGCGTGATTTTCCTGAAACAATGATGTTGTTAATGATTCAATCCTTAGAAGCAATCGTACCTATGAAAAACCAGGCGCAGGTCGTTCAAGCCGTGAAATTAATCTACAAAATGAAAACTATGGCAAGGAGGGTTTCATGTTAACATTTTAGGACGATTACAAGTTTGCTTTAGCCAGGCGGCAATGCGGCTATAAAACCTGTGGCATTTCTCCTGAATGCAGCCGAAGGACCGCACATTTGTACGTTTGGGCTACTATAAAAATGAAATAACCACCGGCTTACCCGCCGGTGGTTATTTTTATTTGATCAACTTTTGTCCGTTTCCTATAAAAGTTGATCGGGTTGTATTTGTGTTTCCCTACAGCGCAGTGAACTGCCTTACCGATGATATGGGGGTAGCGGCACGGAATCCGGCCAGGATATGGAGGTAACGCCTGCCGATGGTGGCAGTCCACCAGTCTGAATAATTGACCATACCGCCTGTGGAGTTTCGCACCTGCAGCGTTCCCAGATCTTCGCCATTGGCACCAATAACCTGGATACGATAATCAATACGCTCTGCACCCTGGGTAACGATACGGTCGGGATGCTTAATTACCGGAACCAGCTGCCACCCGGAGGTTTCCCCAAAGGCAACAGGTTTTCCTACGTTGGTCCAATCACTCATCAGGTTTGTATGAGGCGCGGGACCTGGATCGGTATTGTACTGATACTGGTACTGCAATTTTAAAGGAGTGGTTACCCCGGATGTTTCGAAAAGGAAGTTATAGAATCTAACCCAGGCAAATGTCCCGGTGCTGTCAGTCGTAATCTTTTCATAGGGATAGCCATTATCGATGACGACCGGCGGCTTGGCAAAATCGTATACAAATACGTTTTGTTTTCCCGGCATTAATGTACAGTTTTGATCAAAGACCAACTCTTCGTTATCTCCCCTGTACAATTTGATGTTCGTGACTCCGGAAGGGGCCGTAAAAAAACGACCCACGGCACCGCTGGGAAGCGCATTATACGTAGTGAGCGGGGTTGTATTATTGGCGTACAGTTTATTGTTGATCTCGACCTTTGTGATATTATTGGCCGCCCCGGAAACAACCGGCACAAAATAGTGAAGCTGAAATTCGGCTGCATCCTTTGGCAAGTCGTACGAATCATACTCAATCACATTCTTCTTACAGGACGTGCCCAATGTGATAAGCATAAAAAACAACGATGCTAATTTTACTATATTTTTCATTTACTCAATATTTTAATGAATTATTTTGGCATTTCGCCCGGGTAAGCAAACCAGGGAATGGAGGTTTGATAATTGGGGGCAGTTCCGGAAATGGGCTTTAACAACTCCAGAGATGGCTTGTTCCACATATACTCGGAATTGTAACGCGGCCGGATCCGGTAACAAGGGGCGCCCTCATTCTGTACGCTATAGCTGCCTTTTCTGTTGGCCACCTGTGCGGGAAGCAAATACAGGCCTTTATAGACTTTCTTCGGATCCGTATCCCATTTTTGATTAATTATGGACTGGCTCCAGCCATTGCCACTCTTGGGATAATCGCCGGTATAGGCAATGTCGTAATGGTATTTACGCATATCCGTCCAGGCTTCTGCAGCACCCCAGGGATATAAGGCCACCCATTTTTGCATCATAATGTGTGAAAGGGAAAAATCAGCCATGCTTAACCCGCTTACAAAGGGGCCAGCCTGGTAAGCGCCTGCTAAAGTGTTGAAAGCGGCAACCGTGATTTTGTCGCCACCGGTTGGAGAACCTTCCTTACCCGGATAGATATACTTTGCCGTAAATTCCATATCTGCTTTTACCCCATCCTTAAAGGCCTCAAAGGCC
>JAEVYV010000404.1 GCA_023392575.1 Bacteroidota bacterium
GCATTGATGATGTCCAGGGCCGGGGCTTCCCGAATGTCGTCGGTGTTGGGTTTAAACGCCAGGCCCCAAACGGCAAAATGCTTGCCGGCTAAATTGTTGTTATAATAACGCTTGATCTTGGAAATCAAATGCACCTTTTGTTTTTCGTTTACGTCTGTAACGGCGTTGAGGATTTGAAAATCATAAGCAACTTCTTTGGCCGAATACACCAGTGCTTTCACATCTTTTGGAAAGCAGCTTCCGCCGTATCCAATGCCGGGGAAAAGAAAACGCTTGCCAATCCTTTCGTCGCTGCCTATCCCCTTGCGCACCATATCCACGTCGGCGCCCAGGCGTTCGCACATCTGAGCGATCTCGTTCATAAAGGAAATTTTGGTGGCCAAAAACGCATTGGCGGCATATTTGGTCAGCTCCGCAGAACGCTCGTCCATAAAAATGATGGGATTGCCCTGGCGAACATATGGACCGTAGAGTTCTGTCAGCATTTCTTTGGCCTTTTCAGAAGTGGTCCCGATGACAATTCTATCGGGTTTCATAAAATCCTCCACGGCCACGCCTTCACGTAAAAATTCGGGGTTTGAAACCACATCGAATTCACCGCTGTAGTTTTGAGCGATCATCGCCCGAACCTTTTCGGCCGTGCCCACCGGCACCGTGCTTTTGTCGATGATGATCTTATAATCTTTTAAAAGCTTGCCGATTTGTTCGGCAACCCCCAATACATACTTCAAATCCGCAGACCCATCTTCTCCCGGCGGGGTGGGAAGCGCAAGGAAGACAATTTCCGATTCTTCCAGGCCTTCTTTCAGGCTGGTGGTGAACGACAGGCGCTCCTCTTTTAAATTGCGTTCGAATAGTTTTTCCAGGCCGGGTTCGTAAATGGTGATCTCCCCGTTTTTCAGTTTATTGACCTTGCGTTCGTCAATATCGACACAACAAACATGGTTTCCGGTTTCGGCCAAACAGGTTCCGGTTACTAAACCAACATAGCCTGTTCCTACTACAGTAATTTTCATTCTGCAATGATTAAGGGTTTATAAATTCTAAAATTTTTGAAGTAATAAAATTCAGTTGCTGCTCGTCCATTTCGGTATGCATGGGTAGGGAAATCACCCGGTAGGTTAACCAATCGGTAACCGGAAGCTCTGCTTGAGTTGCGTGGAAGGACTCAAACATTTTTTGACGGTGTGCGGGCACGGGATAATAGATCATGGCCGGTATCTTATGTTCTGCAAGATAATCCTGTAATTTGTTTCTATCAATACCTTCAAGCAAAAGAGTGTATTGATGAAAAACGTGCCGGCTGTACGAAGCCCGGTACGGCGTTTTGATTTTGGGATGATTGGAAAAAGCCGCATCATATTGATCGGCCAAAGCCCTGCGGGCATTGATGTAGGCGTCCAAATGCTTCAGCTTTACATCCAAAACCGCAGCCTGCAGGGTATCCAAACGGCTGTTGCAACCCACCGTTTCGTGGTAATAGCGTTTTGACTGCCCGTGGTTGGCAACCATTTTCAGTTGATGGGCCAGGGCATCGTCGTTGGTCATGATGGCACCGCCATCGCCATAGCATCCTAAATTTTTGGAGGGAAAAAACGAGGTCGTGCTGATGGTTCCGATTGCCCCAGCTTTTCTGACCGAACCATCAGAAAAATAATAGTCGCAGCCAATGGCCTGCGCATTATCTTCTATCACATATAAATTATGGGCAGCGGCAATTTTCATTATTTCTTCCATATGGGCTGCCTGTCCAAATAAATGAACCGGCACAATAGCCCTGGTTTTGGGCGTGATGGCTTTTTGCACCGCTTCCGGATCCAGGCAAAACGTTTTGGCATCCACATCCACAAAAACCGGCTTTAACTTCAACAGGGCAATCACTTCGGCGGTAGCAATAAAGGTAAAAGAAGGAGTGATTACTTCATCCCCCGGCTGCAGGTCCAGAGCCATCATGGCAATTTGCAAGGCATCAGTTCCGTTAGCACAAGGAATAACATGTTTAACATCGTTGTACGCCGCCAGGTTTGTAGCAAAGCTTTGTACCTGGGGACCGTTAATAAAGGCGGCACTTTCTATCACCTCGGATAGGGCGGCATCAATTTCGGATTTCATTTTCTGATACTGCTGCTTCAGATCCACCATTTGTATAGGACGCATAAAGATAAAATTAAAGATGAGGCTCGCAAAAATAGGGAAATATGACTTGGCTGGGCTTCAGGGATTATTTTTGCCTCCGTTTAAAACAAAGCGCTTTTGATACTACTCTATAACATTTCCATCCGACTTTATTTTGGGGCGATTTGGCTTGCCGCATTGTGGAATAAAAAAGCAAGGGAATGGGTTGAGGGACGAAGGAACCTGTTTTCCAGCCTCGACAGCCGGATTGCCGCTACGGACAGGATCATCTGGATGCATTGTTCCTCAGCTGGCGAATTTGAGCAAGGCAAACCCATCCTTGAACAGCTTAAAAAAAATTATCCGGCACACAAAATCCTGGTATCTTTTTTCTCTCCTTCGGGCTACCAGGTAGCTGCCCGTTATGTGCATGCAGACATCATTACCTATTTGCCCCTGGACACCCGGGCCAATGCAAAACGCTTTATCGAACTCATTCGCCCCGAGCTGGCCATTTTTGTTAAATACGAGTTTTGGTACCACCATTTATCCGCTGCGGCCTTCCGGCACATTCTGGTGCTTTTGGTCTCAGCTGTTTTTAGAAAAGAGCAGGTCTTTTTTAAATCCTATGGGAGATTTTACAGACAGGTGTTGTTCTTGTTCCGTCATCTTTTTGTGCAGGACCAAACCTCGCTTCAGCTCTTGCAGGCCGCCTCTGTTCCGCATTGCAGCATCAGCGGCGACACCCGGTTTGACCGGGTAAACGCCATCCAAGAAAGCTTTACCGAAATACCGCTCATTCAGGAGTTTATCGGCAACGACAGCGTTATTATTGCAGGCAGTACCTGGAACGAAGATGAACAACTTCTTTCCCAGTACGATTCAGCAAAGTTCATCATTGCGCCGCATGAAATTACAGAAGCCAACCTGCAGCATATCGAAAAACTATTTCCGCAACCGGTTCGCTATTCCCAGCTGCACCAAACCAAAACCCCGGGTCGAACGCTGATCATGGATAATGTGGGCATGCTTTCCCGGCTATACCGTTACGCTACCGTTGCCTATGTGGGCGGCGGATTTACCAAAGATGGCATCCACAACATTTTGGAAGCGGCCGTGTATGGAAAACCTGTGTTGTTTGGTCCCAATTACCAAAAATACCGGGAGGCCAAAGATTTGATCCAACGAGGGGGCGCCTTTAGCATAGCAGATGCCGCAGCGCTGCAATCGAGGCTGGATGATTTATTAACTAATCCGGCGCAACGGCAGGCCGCCGGCCACCAGGCAGCCGCTTATATCCGGCAAAACCTGGGCGCCACACAAAAAATCACAGAGTTTATTCAGGAAAAGCGTCTTCTGACCAGGTGATAAAACTGCTGTACTTCTTCTTTATTGTCGTTCCAGCCCAGCTTGAATTTCAGTTCCCGGTTGATCCAGTACTCGGCTTCAGAAAGAATATGAAAACCGTTGATCGTTTTAATGCTTCGCTCATACATGGCTTCATCGCCGCGGAACAGTTCGCTAACAAACGTAAAGCGGTCATTGATTCCAATGCCTTTTCGCAGGTCTTTGATGGGGGTATCTTTTAGCGTGGTAACCACTTCTGTTTTCTGCTGCTTCAACCGGTCATTCAACGATTCTTTTTTTTCTCCAATCAACTCGTGTACCTCTTTGGGCTGATGCTGCATGAGCGTGGGTGTTTCTTCCACCGCATTGAACGCGGCGTAAAAATGAGTTGGCGCCACCGCAGGCTTTGGTGTTTCTTCCCGGCGCACCGGGTCTTGCGGAACGGCCGGCTTGTGCAAAATATAGTCGGCTACCGGTTCCGGCTCTTTTACCGGCTGTGCCACCGGTTCTTCTTGCATTGACGGCAACTCTGCTGCCTGGTGTTTATTTTCTAGTTGGGCCGTCCGGATCACTTCTTCGGCAAAATTTAAATTCACCGGCATGGTTACGGCAACTTTGGCTGTGCCTGCAGGCGTATTTTTTTGTTGAAGCTGCAACAGTTCGGACTGAAGTAATTGAACGGTCGGCAACAATTGCGCAGGAGTAAAACCCTGTTCTTTTTGTTGGTATAACTTATCAATAAGAGCCTTAATTCTTTCCATTGTTTATGGTACTTTCGCTGTTTTTAACAAAGGATGTTTAGTAAGAAAACGAAAAGACGTGCCTAAAATTACTAACAGATTGTAAATAGAATTGTAAATAAGCCATAATTTATCCCGGATGTTTATCGAACCAAACATAAAAGGAGGACGGCGCGGGTGGATTGAAGTGATCTGCGGCTCCATGTTCTCGGGAAAAACAGAAGAATTGATACGACGGTTAAAACGGGCCAAGATCGCAAATTTAAAAGTGGAAATCTTTAAACCCTCGATCGACATCCGCTACGATGAACTAAAAATTGTTTCCCACGATGAGAACGCCATTCAATCAACGCCCATCGATACCTCACAAACCCTTTTGCTGATGGCGCAGGATGTGGATGTGGTGGGCATTGACGAGGCCCAATTCTTTGATGATGAGATAGCCAATGTTTGTGACGAACTGGCCTTGCGTGGCATCAGGGTGATTGTGGCCGGTTTGGATATGGATTATACCGGCAAGCCTTTTGGGCAGATGCCTTTTTTGCTGGCCAAAGCCGATTACATTACCAAACTGCACGCCATTTGCGTCAAGTGCGGCAATATTGCCAACTATTCGTACCGCATCATTCCCAACGAAGAGCAGGTGATGCTCGGCGCTAAAAATGTGTACGAACCGCGGTGCCGCAATTGCTTTGCCCAGGACGGCCTGATTGAATAAACCACCTTTGCAGCTTTTGCTTCTCTTAAAGAAGGAGTCAAAAGAAACGGAATCAGCTATTTTCGCAAAAATTTTGCCTTGAAACAAATATGGACCTTATTTAAAAAAGACCTGTTGCTGGAGATTCGCCAGCAATATGCTTTTTACGGCGTGCTGCTCTATGTGGGCGCCACCATATTTGTTCTGTATATGGCGATCGACAACCCGGCCACGGCCATCTGGAACGGCTTGTTCTGGATCATTCAGCTTTTCATCAGCATCAATGCTGTGGCAAAAAGTTTTTTGCAGGAAAGCCATAGCCGCATGCTTTATTACCACACCATCGCCAGCCCGCAAAATTTTATCCTGGCCAAGCTGCTGTTCAACTCCCTGCTGATGTTGGTGATGAGCACCTTAAGCATGGTGTTGTTCTCCCTGTTCATGGATTATCCGGTGAAAAGAACCGCCACTTTTATCGGGATTGTGTTTTTAGGGGGATGGAGCCTGAGCCTGGTTTTTACGTTTTTGGCCGCCATTGCCGCCAAGGCCCAGCAAAATGCGGCCATCATGGCCATTCTGGGTTTCCCGATCATTGTACCGCAGCTTCTGGTTCTGATGATGGTTTCTACTGCTGTTTTTGTAACCAG
>JAEVYV010000032.1 GCA_023392575.1 Bacteroidota bacterium
CTGCAGGTCCTGCTCGGTTCTGTTCAAAAGCTTGTCCAGGCGAAAATGTTCTTCGTCTACCAGCCCCCGGGCTTTTTCAATCAACCGTTTATCCAACCCAATCCGCTCGGCAATGGAAAACGTGTAGGAGCTTCCGGGTTTACCAATGATCAATTTATACAGCGGCAATAGTTTTTTCTCGTCAAAAGCCATGGCGCCATTAACAATGCCGGCTGTTTTGTTGGCCATTACTTTCAGGTTCAGGTAGTGGGTGGTTACAATGCCAATAGCATGTTTGCGGGCCAGTTCCTCCAGTATCACCTCGGCAAAGGCACCGCCTAAATTGGGATCGCTACCACTTCCTAATTCATCAATAAAAAACAAGGTTTTTCCGTTGGCGTTTTCCATGAAATGTTTCATGCTCAGCAAATGGCTGCTGTAGGTACTAAGCTCAAATTCTATGCTTTGCGTGTCGCCAATATGGATCATCAACTGCTTGAATACCCCAAACCGGGAAGAAGGGTTTACCGGCACCAGCAAGCCGCTTTGCACCATCATTTGCAGCAGGCCCACCGTTTTCATGGTCACGGTTTTCCCTCCTGCATTGGGGCCGGAAATAACCAGCACCCGGTTTTTGTCATCCAAAGTAAGGTCAACCGGAATGGTGGGTTTTGCCGCTTTTTGATTATACAAATACAACAAAGGATGACAGGCCTTTACCAACTGCACATGGGCCTTATCCACCACCACCGGGTACTCGCCTTTGATGTCCATGCCAAAAGCAGCCTTGGCCCGGATAAAGTCGTACTCCCCAACAATGGCATGGTAGACCGAAAGTAAAGCCGCATGGGACGAAAGTTGCCGGGTTAGTTCCCGAAGGATTCTGTACACTTCCTTTCGTTCGGCGTTTTCCAGCTCATGGATTTCATTATTCAGATCAATGGTCTCCTCCGGTTCAATAAATGCGGTCCGCCGGCTATCGCTTTCGCCGTGCAAAATGCCTTTTACCATTCTTTTCTGCTCGGCAAACACCGCCACCACCCGCCGGCCACTCATAAAGCTTTCTTCAATATCGGCCAGGTAGCCCTGCTTGTTCAGTTTGCCGATAATTCGGTCAAAAACCTTGCGCAATTCGTTTCGCTTGCGGTACAACCCCATGCGAATGGACAAAAGATCCTCGCTGGCATTGTCCTTTACGTTTCCGTTTTCATCAATCACGTTATTAATAAGGCTCAGAATGGCTTTTTCATAATAGGTACCGGCAATTACTTCGGCCAGCGCCGGGTAAGCCACCCTTCTTTCGGCATCAAACCAGCGAAAAATACTTTCCATGCTCAGCGCCAGTTTGCGGAACAAAACCAGTTGTTCGCCCGAAAGCACGGCGCCTTGTATGTTCAGCAAGCGCAATTCCTTAGACAGGTTGAGCACATAGTCGTTCGGAAAATAAATGGCGTTTTGCAGCAGTTGCTTAAATTCGTGCGACTGTTTCAGCTCCCTTTCGATAAACTCAATGCGTGTATGGATGCGCAGTTCTTCTGCTTTTGATTTGGCGTATTCGAAGCGGCATTTTTCATGCAACAAATTTTTGATCTTATCAAACTCCAACTGTACCGAAGCCGACTCTGGGTATAATTTCATGCGAATCCTTATGTGAAATAGGTTGGTATCAAAGATAAAGGCTATGTTTATCTAAAATTCGGTTAAAGCCAGTACAAACCTTGTGTTAAAACTTTTTTGTTGGGATTTCATTAGCTATTTTCCTTTTGAAATTTGTTTCCGAAGAATTTGTATGATCTCAAAGACCTTTTTTTCGCTGTTAAGTTTGTGCACGTTATTTGCGTGTAATTCTGAAAAAAGTTACAAAGCGATGAGATCTTCTATAATTAACCCTGCTGAAAGAACAGATACCGCCACCTTTGGAACCGGTTGCTTTTGGTGCACCGAGGCCATCTTTGAACAACTAAACGGCGTCTTGAACGTGACTTCCGGATATTCGGGCGGCAAAGTACCCAACCCCACTTATAAAGAAGTGTGCACCGGCGAAACCGGGCATGCCGAATGCGTGCAAGTGGTTTACGAACCCAACAAAATTACCTACGACGAACTGCTGGAGGTTTTCTTTCAGGTACACGACCCCACCAGCCTTAATCGCCAGGGCGCAGATGTCGGCACACAGTACAGAAGCGCTATTTTCTATCACAACAAAGAGCAAAAAGAAAAAGCCGAGTTTTATAAAAACGAACTGGACAAAAGCGGTGCATACAACAAACCGATTGTAACAGAGGTGTCTGCGTTTACAAAGTTTTACCCGGCCGAAGATTACCACCAGGAATATTATGAGCTGAATAAAAACACCAATCCCTATTGCTCCGTAGTCATTCGTCCCAAACTGGAAAAATTTGAAAAAGTATTTGCGAAAAAACTCAAAAGCAATAACTAATCCATACTAACCCCTCCGCTTTTTCAATCTGCCAGCGGCGTTCCGCGTCCTTGCCGGCACTGATTTTAAAATGTCTTTGCGCTAATGTATCTTGTTGTCCCATCAACAGATACTTATGAAAAAACTACTCTTTCTGCTTTTTACCGCGTTGTTTTTCAACTGGGTTGCCGCACAAAAAGGACTGCCCTCGGTTGCCTTGCTGACCCAGGGTACAAAAACCTCGCTGCGCGGCTTAAGCGTAGTGAACGACAACATTATTTGGGTGAGCGGAAGCAACGGCACGGTGGGCCGCTCCAACAACGGAGGCAAGGACTGGAAATGGATGAAGGTAAAAGGCTTTGAAACCACCGACTTCCGGGACATCGAGGCCTTTGATGGCAGCACCGCCGTCATCATGGGGGTGGGCGAACCGGCATACATTTTAAAAACGGTTAATGGCGGCGAAACCTGGAAAGTGGTTTACGAAAACAAAACCAAGGGCATGTTTCTCGACGCCATGGAGTTTTGGAACGCAGATGCCGGCATCGTGATCGGCGATCCGCTTGACGGAAAGTTTTTTGTGGCCCGGAGCTTTGACGGCGGCAATACCTGGAAAGAAATCCCCAACCAGTACAAGCCTGCGGCCGACAGCGGCGAAGCCTGTTTTGCAGCCAGCGGCACCAACATCCGGGCCCTGGACAACGACGAAGCGGTCTTTATTTCCGGCGGCTTAAAATCCAACATCTTCATCCGCAACGAAAAAATAAACCTGCCCATCATCCAGGGTAAAGAAACCACCGGCGCCAATTCCGTGGCCGTGTGGCATCGCTACAAAAAAAATGGCGGCGACCAACTGGTAGTAGTAGGTGGAGATTTCAGTGCCGACACATCCACTTTTCAAAACTGCGTTTACAGTACCGACCGCGGCAAAACCTGGAAGGCCTCCAAAGTGCCGCCCAGCGGCTACCGGAGCTGTGTGGAATACCTGGCCAAAAAACAGCTGGTGGCCTGCGGCCTCTCCGGCGTGGACTATACCCTGGATGGCGCGGCCACCTGGCACCCCATTTCCAAAGAAAGTTTTCATGTGGCCCGCATTGCCAAATACGGCACCACGGTTTATTTAGCGGGAACAAACGGCAAGGTTGCCAAGCTGGTGTATAATAATAAAAAGAGGAAGTGAGGATGATGTAGCCAGCAGCAGTACCGCTATTGAACGTTTGTTGCGCTGCATCCGACCACAGGCGGATCGCACACTTCAGCTAACGGAACTCTATGCAGCCGATTTTTGCCCCCTTTGTGGTCCTTAAAGGTTCAAACCAAATCCTGTTGAAACGATAAAAAGCTTTGTTTTATAACAGTTCTTCTATTGAATGGACACACGGGATGCTATTATCCTTAAAAACAACAGAGCCCGGAGATTTTGAAAACCTCCGGGCTCTGTAATCACTGCTTTGCTAATCTTTAATCGTTAAACTTTTTCTTCAACTCCATCAGCTTGCTTTGAAACGGATTTAAAGGCTCCGATTTTTTATCAAACTTTTTATTGCCCTGTGGCGGTTTATTTCCACCGGCCGCTCTTTTCTCTCCGCCCGCCGAATCCTTCATTGTCAAGCCAATGCGGTTTCTGGCTACATCCACCTCGGTTACCGTCACCGTCACCTTTTGGTTTAGCTTGACCACCTCGTTGGGATCGGAGACAAACCGGTTGGCCAGTTGCGACACATGCACCAGCCCATCCTGCTTCACACCAATATCCACAAAGGCCCCAAAGTTGGTAATGTTGGTTACAATGCCTGGCACCGTCATTCCTACTTTTACGTCTTCAATGCTTTTAATGGTTGCATCAAATTGAAATTCCTCGATCTGTGCCCTGGGGTCACGGCCGGGTTTTTCCAATTCCTTTAAAATATCTTCAATGGTAAACTCGCCAATCGTTTCTGTGATGTATTTTTTCTTGTTGATCTGTTTGCGCAGTTCTGCCTTTTTGATCAGCTCTTCCAGCGAGGCCTGTACATCCTTGGCCATTTGCTCCACCACGCCGTAGCTCTCCGGGTGCACCGAAGAATTATCCAGTGGGTTTTCTGCGTTTGGAATGCGTAAGAATCCGGCGCATTGCTCAAAAGTTTTGGGCCCCATCAAGGGAACTTTTTTGAGTTCTTCCCTGGTTTTGAACGGTCCGTTCTGTGCACGGTACTGAACAATATTATTCGCTAGGGTTGAAGTGATGCCCGACACATATTGCAATAAATGTTTGGAAGCTGTGTTCACATCAACGCCCACAAAGTTCACCGCACTCTCCACCACCCGATCCAATCCTTGTTTCAATTTAATCTGGTTCACGTCGTGCTGATACTGGCCCACACCAATGGACTTGGGATCAATCTTTACCAATTCGCTTAAGGGATCCAACAACCTTCTGCCAATGCTCACTGCACCGCGAACGGTTACATCCTGATCGGGAAATTCTTCTCTTGCCACCTCCGAAGCCGAGTAAATGGATGCACCGCTTTCGTTGACCTGAAAAATGCTTACGTGTTTTCCAAAATCAATGCTGCGAACCAATTGCTCGGTTTCCCGGCCGGCGGTTCCATTGCCCACCCCAATGGCTTCAATATCGTATTTGCTGACCAGGTGTTTTATTTCCGCAAGGCTTTCCTGCCATTGGTTTTGGGGCGGATGGGGAAAGATGGCCGTGTTGTACACCAGATTTCCCTGGGCGTCCAGGCAAACCACCTTGCACCCTGTGCGGTATCCGGGATCGATTGCCAACACTCTTTTCGATCCCAGCGGAGAAGCCAAAAGCAGCTGGCGCAGGTTTTCGGTAAAGACATGAATGGCCTCTTCGTCCGCTTTGTTTTTGCTCAGCAAGCGGAACTCGT
The DNA here is from genome assembly GCA_023392575.1 of Bacteroidota bacterium. Lineage (GTDB taxonomy): Bacteria > Bacteroidota > Bacteroidia > Chitinophagales > Chitinophagaceae > Flavisolibacter. Next base: position 5,278 of record JAEVYV010000032.1, read on the forward strand.
TTTCAATGGAGGATTTCAACAAACGGTTGTAGCAATCTTCCACGGCTTTTCTAACTTCGGCCGCGGCGGGGTTGGACGCCTTTACAAACAAGCGTTCCAGTTCTTCCACGGCTACGACTTTTTCAATGCTGATGTCCATCATCAAAAATCCTTCTTTTTCGCCGCGGCGAATGGCCAACAAACGGTGCGACGGGCTTTGCGAAAGCGGTTCGCTGAATTCAAAATAATCGCGGTATTTCTGCGCTTCCTCTTCTTCTTTTTTGGTGGTCAGCACCTTGGCCGAAAGCGTTGCGCTTTCGGTGAACAGCTGGCGCACCTTGGCCCTTGCCTGCTCGTTTTCGCTGATCCATTCGGCAATAATATCCCGGGCGCCCTGCAGCGCCTCTTTGGTATCTTTTACTTCTTCTTTAAGGAATTTGGCAGCTTCCTCTTCCACGTTAAAATCACCTTGCTCAAAAATGATTTTCGCCAACGGCTCCAGGCCTTTTTCAATGGCCTGGGTGGCCCTTGTTTTGCGCTTGGGTTTGTAGGGCAGATAAATATCCTCAAGTTCGGTGGCGCTAAAACAATCGTCAATCCGTTTTTTTAACTCGGGGGTAAGCTTTCCCTGTTCTTCAATGGTTTTTAAAACGGTTTCTTTTCTTTTATCCAATTCTTTGAAATAGCCGATCTCTTCCACCACGTTTCCAATCGCCACTTCGTCCAGATTGCCTGTAACCTCTTTGCGGTAGCGGGCCATGAACCGGATGGTAGCGCCTTCACTTTGGAGTTGATCAATGCTGGCCACTTGCTTTACAGAAAGATTTAATTTTCCTGCGATTTGCTGTATATACTTCTGCTCCATATTCGCTGCGTTATAGGATATTTTAGGGGCGCAAATCTAAAGGAAGCCGCAGAAGAAAAAATTTATATTATTTAAAAACTCCTTTGTATGTTCTGCTTTCCGCCGGTACAAACGCCAGCAATTGATTGACGTAAGTACTTAAACACTGTACGAACCCTTTTTTACCTCACTTTACAACACAGTTTAATTTGTTAATAAAGGTTAAAGACTCTATAGGGCGTGCATGATTGATACTCATTCCTGTTGTAAATTTCACCCTTCATTGACTGCATTTCCTAACAAAAAAAATTGAACATGAACCGTCGCTTTGCTGTTGCCTTGGCAACCAGCTTTCTTTTTTCCTCCGCCCTATCGTTTGCTCAGGACACGGCCCGGAGAGGAAACGGAACGGTTACTCCCGGCAGCTTTCCCGGCTCCGGAAGAACCGCTACCGGTCCCCGGCCTTATTCCGAGGTGATTACCTCAAAAGCCAAAACAGATAGAGGATTGTTTACCACACACCGTGTTGAAGACAAATACTATTTCGAAATTCCCGACTCCCTGCTGAACAGGGAAATTCTGGTGGTAAACCGGATAGCCAAGGCACCGGCAGGCGCCCGGGCCGGTTTTTTGGGTTATGCCGGCGACCAGATCTCCGACAATGTGATTGCCTTTGAGAAAGGGCCCAACAACAAGATCTTTTTAAGAAGCATTTCCCATCAGGAAGTAGGCACGGACTCTGCGGGCATGTACCAGTCGGTACGCAATTCCAACCTGCATCCCATTGCTGCCTCTTTTGACATCAAAGCCATTTCCACCGACTCTGCTACCAAAGCCAAAAGCTCGGTGATTGATGTTACGGATTATATCATGGGCGACAATGATATTCTTTTCTTTGAACAAAGAATCAAACGGGCCCTGGGTGTTACCACCTACCAAAAGGATAACTCCTACATCTCCGATGTTCGTTCTTTTCCAAAGAACATTGAAATCAGAACCGTGAAGACCTATATGCGGACGCCTCCTGCGCCTTTTGGCGCCCCCTCGGCACCCGCTGGTTTTGGGGCATCCGGTTCGCCCACCACTTTCGAGTTGAACAGCTCCATGGTGCTGTTGCCCAAAGAGCCCATGAGGCCCCGGTATTTTGATCCCCGCGTAGGCTATTTTGCCACAGGCTATACCGATTTCGATGCCAATCCGCAAGGCGTGGAACGAATCAGAATGGTCACCCGCTGGAGATTGGAGCCCAAGCCCCAAGACGTGGACAAATACCTGCGTGGTGAACTGGTAGAGCCCCAAAAACAAATCGTTTTTTATATTGACCCGGCCACTCCCAAAAAATGGGTTCCCTACCTGATTGCCGGTGTAAACGACTGGAATGTCGCGTTTGAAAAAGCCGGATGGAAAAATGCCATTACCGCCAAGCTGGCCCCGACCAACGATTCGTCCTGGAGCCTGGAAGGCGCCGGTCATTCGGCCATTGTGTACAAACCTTCTGACGTACCCAATGCCAGCGGCCCGCACGTTCACGATCCCAGAAGCGGCGAAATCCTGGAATCGCATATCAACTGGTACCACAACGTGATGAACCTTGTGCGGGATTGGTATTTTGTACAAACCGCTGCCGTTGACCCCCGTGCCAGAAGCCTGCGCTTCCCCGACTCGCTGATGGGTCAGTTGATCCGCTTTGTTTCTTCGCATGAAGTGGGCCATACCTTAGGACTACGTCACAACTACGGATCGTCTTCTACCGTACCGGTTGAAAACCTGCGCAACAAAGCATGGGTGGAAGCCAACGGCCACACGCCTTCCATTATGGACTATGCCCGTTTCAATTACGTAGCGCAGCCAGAAGACAACATTTCTGAAAAGGGTTTGTTCCCCCGCATTGGCGATTACGACAAATGGGCCATTGAATGGGGCTACCGCTGGATGCCGCAGGCAAAAACCGCCCAGGAAGAAGTGCCCATTTTAAACAAGCTCACAATCGAAAAATTAAAAGATAAGCGTTATTGGTTTGGAACCGAAACAGACCCGGATGATCCGCGGGCACAAAATGAAGACCTGGGCGACAATGCTGTGAAAGCCAGCGGCTATGGCATTAAAAACCTGCAGCGCATCATTGTTAAATTGCCGGAATGGACCAGAGAGCCCAACAAGGATTATGCTGGGTTGAGCGCCTTATACGGCCAGGTTGTTACCCAATTCAACCGCTATATGGGTCATGTGGCAAAAAGCATTGGCGGTATTTATACCACGCCCAAAATGGTAGAAGAAGCAGGCACGGTCGTTGAATTTGTTCCGGAATCAAAACAAAAGGAAGCCATGCAGTTCTTGCAGGCCCAATTGTTTAAAACACCCAAATGGATTGTAGACAACAACATTTCCAGCTATACGGGAAGCAATAAGCTGTCAACCATTGGCAACATTCAAAACAACATCCTCAACCGGTTGGTCAGCCACAACACCCTCAGCAAGCTTTTCCGCTTTGAAGCAGAAAGCAGCAATGCGTATACGGCGACTGAAATGTTGACCGATCTTAGAAGAGGGATCTGGAGCGAATTGGCCACCCGCCAGCCAATCGATATCTACAGAAGAAGCCTGCAAAAATCTTTTGTAGAAAGCCTGAGCAATATCGTTACCCCGGCCCCGGCTCCCAGCGTGCAGCCCTCCTTTG
>JAEVYV010000091.1 GCA_023392575.1 Bacteroidota bacterium
CTCGGATATGTGTATAAGATACTGACCATATTGGGCGTGGTGCAGGACATTACGGAACAAAAGCTTTTTGCTGAACAATTAACCAGACTGGTGAACGAAAGAACTCTGGAGCTGGAAAATAAAAACAAAGAGCTGGAGCGATCCAACAACAATCTGGAGGAGTTTGCCCACGCCGCTTCTCACGATCTGAAAGAACCCATCCGAAAGATTCATTTTTTTACCGACCGGCTCAAAAACCAATTGGCTGACCGCTTAAACGAAGAAGAGCGGTTTACCTTCAGCAGGATAGAAAACGCCAGCCAGCGCATGAATGCCCTGATTGACGATCTGCTGCTGTACTCCCATGTAAGCCAGCGGCCGCTGGGAATGGAAGAAGTGGACCTCAACGAAAAAATAAACAAGGTGCTGGAAGACCTTGAGCTGGGCATACAGCAAAAACAGGCTGTTGTAAGCGTAGGCAAGCTGCCTGTAATCAGGGGATACAAACGCCAGATTCAACAGTTGTTTCAAAATTTGATCAGCAATGCTTTAAAATACAGTAAGCCCGAGGGCACGGCCAAGATTGCAGTCAGCTGCCGCCTTATTGATGGAAAAGACGAGCCCATGCTGAACGGGGAACAGGCGGAAAAAAAGTTTTACCTCATAGAGGTAAAAGACAACGGTATTGGCTTTAACCAAAGCGAGGCCGAAAGAATTTTTCAGATGTTTCAGCGCCTGCACGGCAACACCGAATACGTAGGAACCGGCGTGGGATTGGCCTTTGCCCGCAAGGTGGTGGAAACCCACCATGGTTTTATTTACGCTTATGGCGAACCCGGCATTGGAGCCAGTTTTTTCATAGGCCTTCCGGTTGCAGAAAGTGGAACCCGGGACGCAGAATAAAGAAACAAACAAACAAAAGCACCAACCGGAGCTTAACCCAAATGTTTTCGTAAGTAGGCGCCAAGGGCGTCGGCGGGTATAACCACCTCTGCTCCGCCCCTACTAATTCCCTGCCGGGGCATATAATCCACTTCGGCCGAAGCAGGGTCCTGCACAATGGTATGGCCGCCGGCTTGTTTTATTTTCTGCAGGCCCGCAGCACCGTCGGCATTGGCGCCCGACAACAATACCCCAATGGCCCGATCGCCATACACTTCGGCTACCGATTCAAAGGTGACATCAATGCTGGGGCGGCTATGGTGCACTTTTTCGGAAGAGTCCAGTGAAAAATTATGTTTGTCTTCCAGCAGCAAATGATACCCGCAGGGGGCCAGATAAATGGTATTGAGCACCACCGGCTCCTTGTCTTCCACTTCTTTTACCGGCATGCTGGTTCGCAGGGACAGCAATTCACCAAGAATGGAATCGCCGTCGGATTTGCGGTGCACCACAATCACAAATACCGCAGCGGCCTTGGTAGGCAGAGCCTCTGCCATTTTCAGAATGACTTCCAGGCTTCCGGCAGAACCCCCAATCACAACCATTTTGGATGGTCTTATTTTATCTTCCGCCATATTTTTTCTTTGCCGGGCATTTGCACGTAATTTTTTGCAATCTTATTAAACCGGATGTTTTCCCTTGAACCCAATACCAGAAACCCAAGTTTTTCCAAACTGTCGTCAAAAAGGGTGAGCACTTTGTCCTGCAGGTCCTTGTCAAAATAAATCAGCACATTGCGGCAGAAAATCAGCTGAAACTCATTGAACGACCGGTCGGAAACAAGGTTGTGGGTGGCCACGATCATCTTGCTTTTCAGACGGGCATCGAATTTTGCCCAATCGTATTTTGCCGTGTAATAGGACGAAAAATCCTTCTTTCCCCCGGACAAAATATAATTTTCCGAATACTGCTTCATCTGGCTCAGGGGAAAGATGCCCCGCGGAATATTTTCAATCACCGAGGGGTTAAGGTCGGTAGCATAGAGCAACGATTTGTGCAGCAGGTTGGCTTCTTCCAGCAAAATAGCCATGGAGTAGACCTCCTCGCCGGTGGCACAGCCGGCATGCCAGATACGAATGAAGGGATGCGTGGCCAGCACCGGCAGCACCTGCTCCCTTAGGGTTTTATAGAGCAGCGGATCCCGGAACATTTCGGTGACGTTGACGGTAATTTCCTCCACAAATCTTTTAAAGTACGCTGCATCGGTTTTCAACCGCTGCAGCATCTCAGCAAAACTGGGAAAGCGGTCAATGATCAGCAGGCGGTTGATCCTTCTTCGCAACGAAGCCTTTGCGTAATTGGTAAAATCGTACCCGTACAGCCGAAACAATTCATCAAGCAAGAGGTGCAGCTCCGCATCTTTGATCATATGAACTTCTGTGTTTTTCATGCCGCCCGGCCCGTTGGTGTTACAGATTGAGGCCGAGTTGCCAGCAAGAGGTCACCCGGCAGGGAGATTGACCAAAACGCATTTCTAATGAAAATAGAAGTATCCATGTATTTACTGATAAAGCCAAACTCTTAATAAGGAAACCAACTGGTCCACATCAACCGGTTTGGTGATGTAGTCCGAAGCCCCGGCGCTGATGCATTTCTCCCGGTCACCGGTCATGGCCTTTGCGGTTACGGCAATCACGGGCAGGTTTCGGAAGCGGGGTATTTCCCGGATGCGCCGGATGGATTCGTAGCCATCCATTTCCGGCATCATCATATCCATCAGCACAATATCC
>JAEVYV010000147.1 GCA_023392575.1 Bacteroidota bacterium
CTCCTGGACCTTTGATACTGTGGTGGTTGGTGAAATAAAAAATGGGGTATTGATCAAACTCGGCGATCATGTCCACCTTGCGGTTTCTTCGGGCCGCCGCCACGTGCTGGCGAAAAGCATAGCCATCGCGGCAGGAGGTGGGAAACGGAACGGGAGCCAAAATGGACACCCGATCCGGCGCCACTCCTTTGCCCCGGCCAATCTTTCCTTCTTCTATCATAGCAATGCCGGCCTGGGCCACCGGAAGCATGTCTTCCCAGTAATTTAAAAACACCCCCATGCTGTTGGGCAGATCGGGGTGAATGTCTTCCATATCATAAAGCAACCCGTTTACCAGGGCTGCTAATTGATCACGGTCTTCCTTTATGTAAGAAACCAGTTTCATACTAATTGTTTGGGCCAAAAATAGTGCAGATGTGCTTGCCGCCGAATATTTATCCCGTAAGGGTACCGGCCCTTTCACGTGGCACCCGTCTGCTATGAAAAGCGGCTTTGCCCATAAGTTGGCATGGACTTATCTCTGTTGTTGGATTACATTAAGAAAGGAATAATTTGCCGTAGACAGGTTGGGGGCAAAAAGCAGGTCCATCCGGTGCAACAGATAGTCTGCGTAGAAAGGTTTGGTAATGAAATCATCCGCACCAAACAAAACCGCCCGGCCGGTATTGCAATCATAACCGGACATGATTATCACCTTGGGCGGAAATGAAGATCTTGTGTTTTTGATCTTCCAGCAAAGCTGTCTGCCGTCTTGTCCGTTTACATTGATGTCCAACAACACCAAATGCGGGGAAAACTGGGTCAGGATTTCTTCTGCCCTGGCTAGGTTGGCGGCAGTTTCCACAACATAGCCCTCCTTACTCAGGCAGCGCTCCAGCAGCATCAGCAAATCAATGTCATCGTCAATAATGAGAATCCGCTTGGGAAGCCTTTCATACAAAGCACACATGGTCAATCAATAAGGGTTAATCAATCGATTAGCAACGGCTTTCAACGGATAGGATTAGGGTTTTCAACGGAACGGAAAGGCAATTCTCAAAAGGTAGTTGGTTGGGTTTTCAGAAGGCTGGAAAAAAAGAAGTTGACTGATATTGGATTTGGTTTTTCTAGATATGGATTTAACAAAAACTTACTGGACGGTTTTTTAGGACATTGGCACCCGATGGATATCGGGAGGATTGATGATGTATCAATCAACTTCTGCCACAAAATTATTATTAGAACCAGCCGTGAACAAGAGCAGTTTTAACCAATTTTGGGCTTATGGATTTTACGAATTACCGCCCCGATTGATGTAAAGAATACGAAAAAAGAATTCGTAAAAATACGCAGCCAGCCTTAGTTACAGTTGATGCGGCTCCAGTCCATCACAAAAGGTTCGGCGGGCCAGGCGGCCATTTCTTCCCGGATGGTTAAGAGGGTCTCGGTTTCGGGTTCCAGATTCAGTTCCCAGCTTGCAATTTGTGCATCCATAAAAATTTTTTTCTAAGACAAAAGAAACCGGGTTTTGTTTAATGCTGTTGGCTCCGTTATGCGCAAAACATTTCTAATGGCTGATGACTCCCGGCTATGGCAAACAAAGCCGGCCCAACAAATAAAAACAGGATCTGTACCACTACATACAGATCCTGTTTTCAGTGTTGATTAATTCTTTTTTGCTGTGTTTTTCTTTTTATCGTCTTCGATTTTTTTTAAAGCAACAAGCGAGCTGTTGGTATAGGGATATTTCTCCAGCGCCAGGGTGTAATATTTTTCCGCATTGGCCGCATCGCCGGTTAGGGCGTAAAACTCACCCATGGAGTCGTAGGGGTTGGAGCCTTCGGGGTAAAGCTGAATATATTTTTCAAAGTATTTTTTAGCCGTGCCAAAATCTTTTTTTTCATTCATGTAATAGTAGCCCAGATCATTGTATATGGCGGCCTCATTGGGGAACTGCTTCATGTATTTTTGAGCAGCGTCAAACCGGTCTTGGGGGGTAGCACGGGTGATCACGTAATAATAACCGATCATGGCGCCGTCGGGAAACATATCATGGAGTTTGGTCCACACCTCGCGGTTGGCTTCGGGAGTGGCTTTTTCGTTCGCCAGACTGGCAAACAGTTTTTCCCCCTCCGTTTTGTCGGCGGCACTTTCCATAGCCTTCTTGGCATACATTTCCTTTGTTTGGCCTCTTGTCATTGTAGCCAGAAACACAAGCGGTATGGTAAAATTGGAATCCTGGTCTATGGCTTCTAAAAATTTTTCGTAGGCCCTTTCGTATTCCACGTTCCGGTGGTGTTTGGCTCCCTCCATGGCCAGCTTTCGGGCCGCCTCCGATTTGGTGGTCCAGGTCATGGTTTTTCCATTGGTGTTTTTCGCTTCCTGCTCATTTTGGGCATGCAGGGCGGAGTTCAATAAAAAAGACATGCCCAGCAGGTAAACCATTGTTCTTTTCATAACAAAACATTTAAGTGTTGAAGAAATTGTAGCCTGGGAACAGAAATTAGTAGTCTACGGGGTGCAGTAAAATGGAAAGAAATTGCCGCTCCAAGTTACAGCCTTTTACAGGAAAACCATTGTTTTTTACACTTTGTGGAGTACCGGTCTTGCACCGGGTATAGTGATGGCTCAGCTTGATACAAGCAGTTTGTGAAACTTCTCCAATTCGGCCGTTTCTGTAACTGAAAGCACTTCGTTGTTGTTGTAGCGGCTTTGAAAAAACAATACCCTTTTGTGCTGGGGGTATTTAGCCAGGATATCGGCTATTAATTTTCCGGTTCTTTCGTCTTTGGAATAAAGCGGCGCCGGGGCGGGTTTTTCCGATTTGTACCGGGTGGGCCTTTTGAGGATCTCGGCTTCCAGGGTCGCCAGCTTATGGGCCGGAAGGAATGGTATTTTAGAGGCCTTGCCGTATAAACCCTGTAGCTGTTTTTTGCTCAACCCACCCCGCTCCTGGTACTGCTGCCAGAGGCTTTTGACAAATACGGAAGAGGGATAGGCCTGCAGGGCCGCTTCCAGCACATCCATGATAACATCCACCTCGGGCTTTTTGCGGTACATACGGTGAATGTAAGCAAATTAACACCAGGTTTAAAAACCGCACCTACACCGTTCTTTTGCCCAGGGTCTTTTGCTCTTCCTTCCATCCTTCTTTGTGCAGCATCAGTGCCACGGCACTAACCACACAAAATCCCGCAAACAGGCATAAGCCCAGCACCAGCCCGTGCTGGGGCTCGCCGTACACCACCTGCTGGCCGTTTTCCACAACGGTTATTCTTTCCGCGGTGGAGCGGTAAATGGCATAGGCAAGGCAAAACAGGGCTACGATCAATAAAACGAGTGTCCATACTTGTTTGTTCATAATTCAGGTTTGTTTCCGGTGAAAAGCTCTGTCAAATTTGATACCACCTGTGCAGGACTCTGCCGCTGACAAGGAATAAAAAAACCGCCTTTTGTTAAGGCGGCGCATCGGAACAGCAAATGGTCAGAGGCTGATGTATTGTTGTAAATGATCAATGGTTTCCTGCTGCATCAATATGGTTTCTTTTACCACATCGCTCATGGAAATAATGCCCTTCAGCAATCCGCCCGAAAACACAGGAAGGTAGCGGATGTTGTTGGATGTCATCAGCTCCATGCAGTGTTCTACGGTGTCGCCGGGGGATACGGCGGGCAGATCGGTGCTCATGATTTCGGCTACCGAAGTGTCGGTGGAGCTTTTTCCCTTGAGGATCACTTTTCTGGAATAATCCCTTTCGGTAACAATTCCTGTGTACTGGCCGGCGGCATCGGTAACCACCACCGCACCAATGTTTTTTTCTGCCATAATCTTCAAGGCATCGATTACTGCCGCATCCGAAGGTATGGAAATGGTCGGGGCGCCCTTGCGGGCAAGAATTTGGTTCACCGTATTCATGGCAATGTTTGTTGGTAACAGTAAGTAATTTACAAAAAATACCTCCTTTCTAAAAATGGATTTTTCCAGGCTAGCCCCGCCTTTGGACCTGTGGGCCGTTTTTGACCGCCCGGCAAACGGGCAGGCACTTAATTTGTACATTCATACCCCCGATAAACTGTTTTTCATGATGACAAACTTTCCGGTTTATTTTAGCCTGAAGGACGGAACCGATGTAGCAGTTATACAGTTTGACCCCGGACGCTATTCTTTTCACCTGACGCGGCTCAATAGCGAAAAGCACAATTTTGTCTGGATTGAAAAAACCGATCAAATTGAAGAGAGCTATGAAACCCGGTTCGACCAACTGCAGCTCGAAGCCGTTTCCGTTTTCAAAACCATGCTGAAGTCCTCTTAAACCCTAAAGAAAACAGAAGGTCTTCTTTCTGACTCCTTTCTTCTCCAAAACTTAGTCAATCCATTTAATGCAAACCGGGTTGCCCACATCAATCCGCCGGCCCGTGTCGCGGAGCAATCCGCTTTGGGGGTTTCTTCTGAAAATGACAATTTCATCCGAACGCTGGTTGGCCACCAGCAAAAAATGGGCGGAGGGGTCGAAATTAAAGTTGCGCGGGGTTTTGCCCAGCACGGGTTGATGGCCGACCAAATGCAAGCGGCCCGTGGAGGGCTGGATTTTGAAAACAGCAATGGTATTGGACGAATCGCGGTTGGACGCATACAAGAATTTGCCATCGGGGGACACGTGAATGTCGGCCCCGGAAAAAGATTTGGAAAAACCAACCGGTAGGGTGCTTATGGTTTGAAACGATTGCAGCGAGCCGTTCTTATGCCGAAACGCCGTTATGGTACCCGCCATTTCCTGAATAAGATAGGCCCATTTGCCGCTGGGGTGAAAATCAAAATGCCTTGGTCCCGAACCGGCACTGACCGTAGCGGCCGGCGTGGATTTGGCCCTCAGGCTGCCGTTGTTTGCATCAAAGGAATACAGCATCACCTGGTCGGTGCCCAGGTCCGGAACAAAAAGGGTCCGGTTGTCCGGCGATAACACCGTGGCATGTACGTGGGGCCCCTCCTGCCTTTGCCGGTTCGGGCCGCTGCCGGTATGCTGCACAGTCGTCACCGCCTCACCCAGGCTGCCATCTTTGCGAACGGGCAGAACGGCCACCGTGCCGCTGCTGTAATTGCCGGCAATCACCCATTTTCCGGTTTTGTCCACCGCCACATAACAGGGATGGTTGCCCATGGACCGCTGCTGGTTTAGCTGCGCCAGCCGGCCGGTTTGTTTGTCAAACGAAAAAGCGGTGACCTTGCCCCCCACGCCCGGTTCGGCATCTTCGTTTACGGCGTACACAAATTTTTTATTGGGTGATACGGCCAGGTAAGAAGGATTAGACGTTTTTACCGAGTCGACCAGTTGGGCCGTTCCCGAAGCGGGGTCAAAACGGTAAACATAAATGCCCGTGCTTTTGCCGCTGGTATAGGTGCCCACCAGCAGGTAAGGTTTTTGTTGCGCAAACGACATCATGGCTGAAAAAAATAAGGCGGCGGAAAACATAAGCTTCATAGCAGAAAATTTCTGTTGTTGAAGTTATTGTTTTCTGCGCTTTCCCAAGAACCAATCGAAGCGACGGCCCAGGCAAACAACTATCGCAATCCCGCCCGAACCACCCGAACCGTAACCAGCAACTGCCCTACATGGCGCATGGTATGTTCGGCTGCATGAAACAACAAACCCATGACCGTGGAAGGCAGGGCTTTACGGCCCACGCTTCTGTATTCAATCAAGATCACTTCGGCGGTTGTACGCAGTTGGTCCACAAAACCGGTTACCCGTTGCTCAAACTGCTGCACCAATTCTTCGGCACTTTGGTTTGTGATGTTGCCTTCGTTTTCCAAAAATCTTTTTTGCTCCTCCGAAAGCGGATTTCCCAAGGCATAGGTGCTCAACCGGTCAAGCACCCCGCACAAATGCTGTAAATGAAACCCCACCGAAGCCACTCCGGCCGGGCGTGCCCACAAAAGCTGATCGGGAAAGTCCTTCATGATTTTTTGCACCTCTTCTGCTGCCTGCAGCAAGGCGTGCGCCACGGGCTGCAATTGCGGCGGCACTCCTTCGATGGAGCCGCGAAGCCATACTTCTGGTAAAGCTGCCATATTTGTAAAATAAGATGATCGAAGCTAAACCCATTTTTGAATTCAGGGCCCCCTCTGTTTCTTAATTTATAAAATGCAGAACCGGTTTTTGTTCGTAACTTATAGAAAAACTTTTATATGGGAAAGCTTGTTTACCGAGCCTTGCTGCTGGTGGCAGCCGGCTTGTTTTTTTTCGCAACGGCTTTGGCCTCCGGCAACGACAGCCTCAAAGCTCAAATGATCAAAGACTGGCAACGGGCAAAAGAATACACCAAAGCCTATTTGGATAAGATGCCGGCCGATAAGTATGGCTACCGGCCGGTGGACAGCATCCGCAGCTTTGCCGAGCAAATGCTGCACCTGGCCCAGGCCAGTGTGGCAATGGTTTCTTTCGGTACGGGCCAGAAACCCATTTTTGCAGAAAGAAACCTGGAAAAAGTCCCTACGGCGCAAAGCAAGGATTCGGTGATGTATTTGGTAATGGCCTGCTATGATTATTGCATCAACGCCCTGGGCCAGGCCGATGCTTCGCGGTTTGACGAAGTGGTGAACCAATGGAATTTTTCCGAAACCAAAAGGGCCTGGCTGCTCAAAGCATTTGAACACCAAACCCACCACCGCGGGCAGTGCACCATCTACATTCGCCTGCAAGGCATTACCCCGCCCAACGAAATGCTGTTTTGAGCAAGAAAGGGTGTTAGTGTATGGCCGTCACGTTCACCCTTTGTATTCCCTTCAACTCCACTTTTATATCCCTGTCCCGGGCCTTGTTTTCGTACTCGCTGATGATCTCCAAAATATCGTAGTCAATAAAATGGCAATGGCTGCCGTCAATGACCAGTACACTTTCCTCGGGAATTTTGTCCAGCGCATCCCGCAGCTTTACCTTGTTTAAAAAAGTAACGTTGGAGTTTAAC
>JAEVYV010000198.1 GCA_023392575.1 Bacteroidota bacterium
GTTGAAATATATTTGCTTGTTTGTTTCACTTCTGTCGCAGCGTCTGCCGGGCAACAGGACAATCCTGCCTTTTCCAAAACCAAAAGATCGGGAAGGTCATCGCCCATAAAAAGAATCTCTTCCCACTGCAGCCCGTTTTGCTTGATAAAAACCTGAAGAAAATTCAGCTTGTCTTTGACGCCCAGGTGAATTTCTTCAATGCCCAAATAAAGGAAGCGGTTGGTGACGGGTTCGGAGGCGGCGCCGGATACAATGATCACTTTATATCCGTTTTTAACAGCCATTTGCAATGCCAGCCCGTCTTTGATGTTCATTTGCCGGGCTTGCAAGCCGTTTTCCAAAAGAAGCACCGATCCGTCCGTTAACACGCCGTCGACGTCAAAAACAAATGTGGTAATTTTTTTAAATGCTTCCAGAACATTCGTCCCATCTGCTGAAAAACTGCTGTTTCCGTCTTTTTTATGTGGTTCCTGATTCATCTGACTGCAAAAGAAGAAATAAATGTCTAACGCACCAATAACAAACACCTGAATGTTTAAAAAGACAACCGGAAGTTGCTATCGTTGGGCTTTTGCGGAGTGAAGACACACATTAATGACACCTTCACTCCACAACTGTTTTGACCGCCGGGTGTTTAGTTATTTAACCGATGGCTGGTGGTGATAAATGCTTTCGGTAAGAATGGAATAAAGCCTTTGTAATTGCGGGTATGTTTCCAGCAGGGCAAGATGCTTTTCAATGGTAACCCGGTCGTTCCGCACCGCTGGCCCGGTTTGGGACCGCGCAGGCGAAATTTCGTCCAGCCTTTCTGCTGTTTCTTTGATCAAAGGCAATAACAATTTGAAGTCAAGGCCCTCTTTATGGCAGTATTCCTCGGTTAACGAATAAATATGGTTAACAAAATTGCTGCAGAAAACAGCAGCCAGGTGAAGTTTCAACCTTTGTTCATCGCTTGACTCCACCACGTGGCTGGAAATGGAGTGTGCCAGCACGTCCAGTTGGTGCAGTGTGGTTTCGTCGCTGGCATCGATGATCATGGGAATATCGGGCAAATGCTGAATTTCTTTTTTCAAACTTTGCAAAGGATAAAAAACGCCAAAATGCGCCGCGGCATTTTCCAAAATGTCTTTGGAAACCGAAGCCGCTGTATGCACCAGGGTTTTGTCCGGCAGGTTCAGCTCCCTCACCACATCTTTAATGGCAATGTCGGATACGGCCAGAATATAGATGTCGGCGTCTCGGTTTACTACGTTCCAGTAATTTGTGGATTCGGTATCCAGTTCATAGGCCAGTTGGCTGGCGGCCATCGAGTCTCTTCCAAAAACCTGTAGAATGTGGTGGCCGGCTGCTTTCAATTTACGTCCCAGTACGGTAGCGGTATTTCCTGTGCCAATGATGACGATTTTCATTCCGTTGTTTGCAGTTTTGGCTCCGAAGTTATTCTAAAGATTAAAACACAGCTGCCATTAGGGGCAATCTTTATTTTTGTAGGAGCGGATTTTGTTTTACAAAGAAGAAAAAACCGCTGCAACAAAAGCAACCGTCGCCGCAATCCAGGACCTTAAACCCCAACGTAAACAATGAGTTTCGCCCAACGAGTAGCCATAAAATACATCCGTGCAAAATTTGGTGTTTTGTCTGCCCTTTCAAAAAGAAGGGCCGCGGAAAAAGCCTTTCAGTTGTTTTGTACGCCCCAGCGCCGAAATAAAAAAAAGCTGCCGCCGGTATTTGTGCAGGCCGAAAGGCTTCATTTTTCGCTTGCCGGAAACACCATCCGCGGGTACCGGTGGAATCATCCTTCAGAAAAAAAACTGCTGATCCTGCATGGCTTTGAATCGAGTGTGATCAATTTCGACCGGTATGTAAAGCCCCTGGTGAAAAAGGGATACGAAGTGCTTGCTTTTGATGCGCCGGCACATGGCCGCAGCTCGGGCAACAAAATTCATATTCCCCTGTATAAGGACATGATCCATCACATTGACAAGACCTACGGGCCGGTTCAGTCTTTTCTGGCACATTCATTGGGCGGGCTGGCGGTGAGTTTGTTTTTGGAAGCAATACCACACGACCGGAACTACAAACTGGTGTTGATTGCTCCGGCTACCGAAACCAAAAGAGCGGTCGATAATTTTTTCCGGTTTCTAAAACTGGACAAAGAAGTGCGGGAAGTGTTTGACGATCTTATTGTAAAGATGGGCGGAAAAAGCATGGACTGGTATTCCGTAGCCCGGGCGGCCGGGCACATTCAGGCACAGGTATTGTTTTTGCAGGATAAACAAGACGACCTGACGCCGATAGCCGATGTCAAGCCGATCATGGACAAACATTATCCGAATTTTCATTTTATCATATCCGATGGCCTGGGGCACCGAAGAATTTACCGGGATCAGAAATCCTTTAAATCAATTATTGATTTTTTGTAAGTCTGCGATCAGGGAGATCGTTATTTTTATTGTTTTGAATCCGGCTTTTTACTAAAAAAAGATTTATGCAACATACATATACCTATCTGGCCCTGGGCGATTCCTACTCCATTGGAGAGTCGGTTGTGTTGCAACAAAACTTTCCCTACCAAACCGTACAAATCCTGCGCAAGAACGGGTTCAATTTTGCGGCCCCGGAAATCATTGCCAAAACCGGCTGGACAATTGATGAACTGGAAGAAGGAATTAAAAAATACAAGTTCCTGCCCCGGTATGATTTCGTCAGTTTGTTGATTGGGGTAAACAACCAATACCGCGGCCGCGATGCTATGGTGTATAAAACAGAGTTTGAAGAGCTGCTGAAAAAAGCCATTGGGTTTGTCAATCAAAAGGTCAGTCACGTTATTATTATATCCATTCCCGATTACAGCGTTACCCCATTTGCCAACGACAAGGAGCCCGAAAGAATTTCCCGGGAAATAGATGTGTTCAACAACATTGCTAAGGCTTTATCCATCCAGTACAAGGTTCAGTATATTGACATTACCGCCGACTCCCGAAAAGCCAAAGAGGACAACAGTTTAATAGCCGAAGACGGTCTTCACCCCTCTGATAAGGAGTATAAAAACTGGGCTCAAAAACTGGCGGACGTGATGCAGCGGCAGATCAAAAAATAGCCTGTAACTGCTGAGTCAAAAAAATCCTGTTTTGCGTTAATTGGTCTTCTTGCATTATACTTGCATGTCCGCAGCCTTAGTTTTTTGCGGATAAAAATGAAACGAAAAAAGAACTTATGCCGAAGAATTTGTTGATCGTAGAGTCGCCAGCAAAGGCTAAAACCATTGAAAAAATCCTGGGAAGTGATTTCGAGGTAAAGAGTTGCTATGGCCACATACGTGACCTGGAAAAAGATGACATGGGCATAGATGTGAAAAACAATTTCAAACCCCGTTATATAGTTCCCGAGGAAAAAAGAAAAGTGGTGAACGATTTGAAGCAACTGGCCAAAAAAAGCAACGAAGTATGGCTGGCTACGGATGAGGACCGTGAAGGAGAAGCTATTAGCTGGCATTTATGCGAAGTGCTGGGCCTGGACCCGGAGAAAACAAAACGAATTGTGTTTCACGAGATCACCAAACCGGCTATTCAAAGGGCCGTGCAGCAACCAAGAACCGTAAACATGAACCTGGTCAACGCCCAGCAGGCCCGCAGGGTTTTGGACCGGATTGTGGGATTTGAACTAAGTCCGGTGCTGTGGCGCAAGATCAGCATGAAAAACAATCTGAGCGCCGGTCGGGTACAAAGCGTGGCCGTGCGGTTGATTGCCGAAAGAGAACGGGAGATCAATGCCTTTACTTCGCAAAGCAGTTTTAAAGTAGAAGCGATTTTTTCGGCAGCAGATAATGCCGGCAAACAGATATCTTTTAAAGCCGAGGGGTCCCGGTTTCCGGAAGCCGTTGCCGCCGAACAGTTTTTAAGGGAATGCATGGGCGCCCGGTATACGGTAAAAGAAGTACAGGTAAAACCCACCAAACGTACACCAGCGGCTCCATTCACTACGTCTACCCTGCAACAGGAGGCCAGCAGAAAACTGGGCTATGGTGTGGCCCGAACCATGTTGCTGGCTCAAAAACTTTACGAGAACGGGCACATCACCTACATGCGTACCGACAGCGTGAGCCTGAGTGAAACGGCAATGGAGGACATCCGCAAAACAGTTTCCGACTCGTACGGTGAAAAATACCATAAGGCACGCAGGTATAAGAATAAAAACGAATCAGCGCAGGAGGCGCACGAAGCCATCAGGCCCACCTATATGTCCAAGACCACGGTTAGTGATCCGGACCTCCGCCGCTTGTACGAACTGATCTGGAAACGCACCATGGCCAGCCAAATGGCCGATGCCGAGCTGGAAAAAACCATAGCCAAGATCAATGTATCTACAAACAACGCCGAACTGACGGCACAAGGGGAAGTGCTGAAATTTGATGGTTTTATCAAGGTTTATCGCGAGGACGTGGATGACGAAGAACTGGATGGCGATCCTTCGGCAGGCTCAGGGGAAGGCATGCTGCCGCCGTTAAGGGCCGGTCAGGCGCTGGACTTTAAGGAAATGAAGGCCATTGAACGCTTTACAAGACCCCTGCCCCGCTATACCGAAGCCTCGCTGGTAAAAAAACTGGAAGAACTGGGCATTGGCCGGCCTTCTACCTATGCGCCGACCATTTCCACGATTTTAAAAAGAGGTTATGTCGAAAAAAGGGACAAAGAAGGCGTGCAGCGGCAGTACAGCGTGTTAACCCTGAGCCACGACAAGATCTCCAAAAAAACAGAAACCGAAAATACAGGAGCAGAGAAAGCCAAGCTTTTTCCCACTGATCTGGGGCTGGTGGTAAC
>JAEVYV010000217.1 GCA_023392575.1 Bacteroidota bacterium
TGCAACAGAAAAAGAAAGGAGGTGAGTGTTCTGGTTTTGCCGTCAAACCGGTCCTCCAGGTATTGGTAGGCGGTGTAAATTTTCAGCCGGTGAAAAACAGGAACAAAGGCGATGCAAATGACCACCATGGCCAGGGGCAGTCCAAAATAATACTGCACAAACCGCATTCCATCGGTATAGGCCTGGCCGGGAGCCGATATAAAGGTGATGGCACTGGCCTGCGTGCCAATGATGCTTAACAGAATAAGCCCCCAGTGCATGCTGCGGTTGGAGAGAAAATACCCGTCCAGGCTATGCGTGGTCCGGCTTCGGTAAACCCCGTAAACAATGACCAGCGTCAGGGTCACAACCAGTACGATCCAATCGAGGTGACTCATGAAAAGGTTTTGGTGAAGAGATAGAATAAAATAATCAGCAAAATCAGAAAACCAATCACCAGCACATACCAGGAGGTCCAGGATTTAAAAAACGGCGGTTTGTTATTTTGGTCTGTCATTGTTTCCAAAGATTTTTCTTTTGTGTACGAAAGCTTCACGCAAAGTCCACAAACGGCTTAAAGATTATTTACTATAACCACATCTGTCCTAAACCCGGCCTCCGGTTTTATAAGTTCATGAACCAGCGGAGCTGGATTTTGCCTTTTTAACAGAAGGCGCTGCTTCGCCAATTCATAAGACATTAGTTCCTTGCACACCGACTCGAACAAACCGAGTCCGTATTGATTGTGAATTTTAAACGCAGTGTCCAAATCGTTGTGCCGAGTTCGTTCTCTGTCATCTTATTAAACGTTGCCTCTTTGCGTGAAGTTATCGCCGCCGCAGCAAATTCGAACCCAACAAGCCCAGCACCAATCCAATGATCAATCCAAAGTGCACCCGCCGGATGAATATGCCAATGATCAACCCCAAAATAATTGCAAACGCAAATCCGATGGTTCCCCGCTTTTTGTCGGGTCTTCTATCCTCCATTAAAATTCTTTTTTTCTGTTCAATGCAATGATATTGGCCAGCAGGCGGTAAGCACCGGGCACACCGGCGGGCAGCTCCCTGAAAAACACCAAACCTGTGTAGGTAAAATAACCCTTGCCGTAGGGAGCAATGATCAAACTGCCGTCATCGGGTGCTTCTCCTGGGTCATTCATGCGCAAGATGGCCTGGTAGTTCGAATCCAGATCGGTGGCGTGGTAAATGCCCCGTTCCTGTACCCAGCCCTGAAAGTCTTTTTGCGTGATCTTGTTTGGAAAATTCAAAACCGGATGCTCGGGCTTTAAAAAACTAACCGGCGCATTTTCATCGGTGACGCGGTTTCGGCTGATGTTGAAATTATAGGGGCCGATCTTGGCTTTTACGGGGCCGATGTTGCTGCTGGTGTTGTATTGAACAATCAGGTTGCCGCCATCGGCTACATAATTCATCAACTTTTCGTAATAGTTATTGAGCCATTCGTTGGTGTTGTAGGCCCGCACCCCGGCAATGATGGCATCAAACTGCTTCAGGTTGTTTCGGGACAATTCCTTGTTGGTCAACAGTGTTACCTCGTACCCCATTTGCTCTAGGGCTTCGGGCACCTTATCGCCGGCGCCAACAATATAACCGATCTTTTTGCTGTCTGTTTGCAAGTCAAGATTCAACAGCTTGACACCATCGGAGTAAAAATAACGTATGGTGGGAATGTGATCGTAGTTAATGCTGGTCATCGCCAGGTAAGCATAATGGGTTTGTCCGTTTTCGGTGTAGTCGGCAAAAGGCTGAAGGTAGTCGCTTTCGTTTACCGACATGCTTGCGCCTTCCAATGTAAATTGATACTCGCGGCTGGTATTTTTTACGAACGGAACGGAAGCGCCTTTTTGAACGATGGCATAATAGCGGGACCGTACCCTTGCCTCAAACGGACTGGCGTTGATTTTTTTGTTGGCCGAAGCAAACAACGACACCTCCTTCGTCTGCTTCTTTTTCTTTTGAAACAGCACCACATCCGGAGACGCATACACCGTCATGGCCGGAATAACAAACACCGGCTGATATTGCTCTCCTTTTACCGGATCGGTGCTTTTAAACTGAACCGGCTTTACAAAAACAAAGGGCTCACTGTCTATTTGCAGTTCAAACCGGGCCAGGTAGGGCGGGGTTACATCGGGCTGGCCAATGAGTTGTTGGTCTGGTACGACAAACAGGCCTTCTTCCATTTTTTCCTTAAGCCAGTAAGGTTGGCTCAGCGGTTTGTTGTTTGAAACCAGAATGGTTTTGGAAAAATTAAGGTTCTGATTGGGCTTTAATGAAGATTGAAACAGGCTGTCGGATTCTTCTAGCCCTGCTTTGGTTAAAACAATGGGTGCCCCGTTTCTGTTGTTCAACGTAAAATTAATTTTCAAGGAGTCGCCCTGCACGGCGTTTTGCACCGTGGTGGTGGCCTCCATCCAAACGCCACTTGCCTGTTCAATTAATGCGGATACTTCTTTAAGTTTCAAATTCCGCCAGTAACCCTCCGTCATCATTTTTAACGTTTTATGAATCTGCACCAGGCTGGAAACCGATTTTTGCGGCTGCACAAAATCAAAAGAAGCAATGGCAGCATTGACCATTTTTTCAATCTTTTCTCCGCCTTCTACTCTTTGCCAGCTTGTGTTCACTCCGTCGAACAGGTCGTTTGCCGGGGCCTCGCCACCGGTGGTTTTAAAATACTCCATGGCTTCGCCCCGGCTGCGCGGCACCCCAAAGCCCTGGCTTTTGTGCTGGCTGCGGCTGTCGGCAGCAATTTCTCCATAACTTTTACCCAGCACCGAATTGTAACCGCCCACATCAAAATGAAACTGCTCGTTGTTGGTGGTGTTGTTGCCGCCGAAATTGAACGTATTCCACAATATTCGTTTGGCCTGCCAGGCTTGTACAAATTTTAGTTGCTCGGGAAAACGGTTTGGATCGGCTGCGGCGGTAAATGCTTCGTTTGCCAAAATAGCCGATGCCGTATGGTGCCCATGGCCGCCTTCGCCGGTGGTTGGGAAACGGGTGATGATCACATCAGGCTGAAACTTGCGGATGACCCACACCACATCGGCCAGAATTTTTTCCTTGTTCCATTTAACAAACGTTTCCTGCGGGGTTTTGGAATAACCAAAATCATAGGCCCTGGTAAAAAACTGCTCCGCGCCGTCAATACGGCGGGCGGCCAACAGTTCCTGGGTGCGGATCAAACCCAGGGCAATGCCCTGTTCATCGCCAATTAAATTTTGTCCGCCATCGCCCCGCGTAAGAGATAAATACCCGGTGCGGTACAATTTATCTTTTGAAAAATATGTGAGCAGCCTTGTATTCTCATCGTCGGGGTGGGCGGCTATGTATAATACGCTGCCTAATACATTCAGTTTTTTTAAGCCCAGATAAATATCAGCAGGTGTGAAAGAAGTTTGGGCAGATGCCCCAAACATCATGAAACAATTTGCTATAGCAAAGACAATTTTCTTCATGCAGTTATTTTTTCCGGAGATGAAGTAAAACAAAAGGGTGAAATTAATTTCACCCTTTCTAATATTTATATAAAATTTATTGGCCGACAAAAAAAACGGCGTTGGCAAACATCAACTTGCCGTTCTCCCAAAAGCTTCTAAAAAGCACATCGTCAGTAAGGTAGGTAATGGTGCCGTTGCCAATATCCTGCACGCCAAACAACAAGCCGTCCTGCAGGCGGTTCTTTAATTTTGAACCCACAAAACCGGCCACCTGCTTTTCTTTTTTTATGACGCCTACGTTCCAGCCGCCTTCTTTGATAAATTCATAGATATTGTCGTCTTGTTTCAAGGTGTAATAATAATTGGGGTAGCCAAAACCCAGCGGATGGGTATTATCCAGCTCCACCCGGAAAATAGATCCTGGCGTGAGGTTGGGAATAAAATCCCGTTCGCGGTCTTCGTACTTCCGCAAAGAAGCATAGATGTCCTTGGAATCGTCCTCTTCTTCTTTTTTTGATTTAATGGCCCAGTCCAGTTTGGCCAGTTGGGCCACGGCCCCTTCCAGTGCCACGACGTGTCCTCCGTTTTGTATCCAGTTTCTAAACGCTTCAGCCTGCGCCTTATCGGTCAAAAAACGGTAATTGCCGTCGGGCATGATGAACACATCGTAATCACTCCAGCGGATGCGCCCAAAATCAGAAAGATTGATCAGGGTAAGAGGGTACTCCAGTTGCTTATCAAAATAATGCCACACTTCGCCGGAGGCGTTGGAGCCTACGCCTTCGCCGGTGAGCAAAGCAATACGCCGGGCCTTTAGCGGACGCACTTTGGAGCTGCCAAAATCATAACCCTTGTCCACCAAACCGCTGCTTACCGGAGTAAGCACTACTTTGTTGGCAAGGGCAGCTTCCCGCACATCGGCCCACAGATTGGGATAATACTGGTTGCTGGTTTTTAAAACAATCACCGCGCCCCGGTCAAACTGTACGCCGCCCAGCTCAAAAGGCTGTTCGCTCATACGCAGCTTAATGCCTTTTTGCAGCAACCGGGTTACCAGCTTTGCACTGTTCATGCCGCTCCAGGGAATCACGTACCCGTATACATTAGCTGGCGGGTTGGCGGCGTTCCCTTCAGTCTTTTGTGCCGGGGGCCGGCCGGCAGCAATAGCTTGTTTCGCGGCATAGGCCCTCACGCCATATACATAAGGCAATGCCCAGGCTGTGATATCATACGTGTTTGAATCAACCACAACCGTGTGGGGTTCAAATAAAACTTTCACCAGTGCTCCTTTGGCCTGTGCGCCGGGCACCAGCATATCGTTTTCGGCAAGCGAAAAATTCTCCTCCTTGCCCGTATCATAATTGTACCCCCTGTAGCTACCCGGTTTGCCGGTGCCGTAAACAATGTGGTTCTTTGCCAGCAAGTCCTGCAAGGCTTCCATGCGCTGCTTGTCCTTATCGGAATATTTGATCACATAGGACTTGTATTCTCCCACGCCCCGGCTGGCGGCCTCACCAAAGAACTTTTGAAATTCAGCGACCAGTCTGGAAGCATTTTGCGAAGCCGTTTCAATGGTGCTCAAAGACGTCGTGTAGTGATGGTCGATGCGGTCGAGCAGCGTCAGTGTGTCGCCGATGCTGGTCAACACGGCCGCACCGCCTGCCGGGCCACCGCCCTGTTCGTAGGTCATGCCAATGGCACCGTTGTATATGGGATAGGTATCACCGTAAGAAGGGTAGAGCAGATCGAACACTTCTTTGGTAAAATACAGCCAACCCTTTTCATCAAAATACTTTGCATGGTTTTTTCCGATGGTCTGCTGAAAATCCCGTTGCCACGGGGTGATCACTTCGTGGTAGGGCTGTGCGGCCGGAGCAAAATAATAAGGGCTGTTGATGCCTTGTTCGTGAAAGTCAACATGCACCTGGGGCATCCATTGGTTGTACAGCGCCATTCGCTGTTGCGACTCCACCTGGGTTTGCCAGGCCCAGTCCCTGTTCAAATCAAAATTATAGTGGTTGGTCCTGCCGCCGGGCCAGGGTTCGCGGTGCTCCCGTGCATCCAGGGAAGGGTTGTACGTTGAGCCCACCACCGATTGAAACCAGTTCACATAACGGTCGCGGCCATCCGGGTTCATGCAGGGGTCGATCACCACCACCGTGTTTTGAAGCCACTGTTTGGTTTGCTGGTTGGATGGATCCACCAGGGCATAGAGGGTCTTCATGCCCCCTTCCGAAGAAGAAGTTTCGTTTCCGTGCACGTTATAGCTTAACCAAACAATGACCGGAGCGTTTGCCGCGGAGCCGCCACCGCCCATTTGTGCCAGGCCCAGGTTGTTGTTCCGGATCGTCTCCAGTTGGGCCATATTGCCGGCAGAAGACACAAAGGCCACCATCAGGGGACGACCCTCGCTTGTTTTGCCGTACTCCTGCAGCTTGACGGCAGAAGGCACGGCCGCAGCCACGTGTTTGTAATATTCAATAATGCGCCAATGCGGCGTGTACCGGCTTCCAAGTTTGTATCCTAAAAACTGATCAGGGGATTGAAGTTGAGCGAAAGCAGTGAAAGAAAAAACTGTAAGAAAAAATAACAACCAAAACCTTTTCATACAAGGAAATAACAACCAAAAAACGAATTGGACAAAAAAAGCTTTTGGGTTCTTGCTTGCACAACCACTGATCAAAAAACATCTGAAGTTAATTTTCTTCCTATATTGAGGCGGGCAGGCGCACTTAAGCAATATCCATTGTTTTTGTTTCAAACCCTCAAACGTTTTTTGCTTTTTGCAGGCTTGCCTAACTTAACAGCGCAATTTTTGAAAGATGAAAAAAATCGTACAACTGCTTTTTTTGGTGGCCCTTGTTTCTTGCCACACCTCGAAGAACACACTGAAGCCTTACTCCATTGATCCCTATCAATACAACCCCACTAAAAAAACGGTAGCCCAAAAAGGGGCCGTGGTTTCTGCCCATCCGCTGGCAAGCAAAGTAGGAGTGGCCATTATGAAGAGCGGAGGCAATGCGGTTGATGCTGCTATTGCCACGCAACTGGCTTTGGCCGTAGTGTACCCCAATGCGGGCAATCTGGGCGGAGGCGGTTTTATGATCGCCCGGCTGGCAAACGGGCAAACCCTGGCCCTGGATTATCGGGAAATGGCGCCGGCGGCCGCCCACAGGGATATGTACCTGGATGCCCAGGGCAATGTACTGCCGGGCAAAAGCGTGAACGGCCATTTATCCAGCGGCGTACCCGGCACTGTGGCCGGACTCTTCGCCAGCCAGCAATATGCCAAGCTTCCCTTTAAGCAATTGATCCAGCCGGCCATTGAACTGGCCGAAAAGGGCTTTGTGATCACCGAGCGGGAAGCCTCTTCGCTAAACAGCATTCAGGACGAATTGAACCAGTACAATACCATGCCCACCGCTTTCCAGAAAAAAACAAAATGGAAAGCAGGCGATACGCTGGTACAAATGGATCTGGCCAATACCTTAAAACGAATAAGAGACCATGGCGCCCAGGGCTTTTATGAAGGCCGAACCGCTCAATTGATCGTAGAGGAAATGAAAAGGGGCGGCGGCATCATCACCCTGGAAGATCTGAAAAACTACCAGGCTAAGTGGCGCACCCCGCATTCGTTTACCTACAAAGGCTACACGGTGGTTTCGATGCCCATGCCCAGCAGCGGCGGGGTATTGCTGCACCAAATGCTGAAAATGCTGGAGGACCAGCCGCTCCCTTCTTATGGTTTTCTATCGCCGCAGGCCGTACAGCTCATGACCGAAGTTGAACGCCGGGCTTATGCCGACCGGGCCGAATACATGGGCGATGCCGATTTTTTTAAAGTACCGGTGGACAGCATCACCAGCGCAGCTTACCTAAAAAAGAAAATGGAAAACTATGTGCCGGGGGTTGCCGGCAACAGCCTGCAAACAAACGGCAATCTTTCGCTTTTGAAGGAAAGCGAAGAGACAACGCATTTAAGTGTGATTGACGCCGAAGGCAATGCCGTGTCGGTGACCACTACGTTAAACAACTCATACGGCAGCAAGACCGTGGTGGGTGGCGCTGGTTTTTTGTTGAATGACGAAATGGATGATTTTAGCGTCAAGCCCGGTGTTCCCAATATGTACGGCGCTGTAGGCGGCGAAGCCAATGCCATTGTTCCCGGCAAGCGCATGCTCAGTTCCATGACAC
Source organism: Bacteroidota bacterium (assembly GCA_023392575.1). Lineage (GTDB taxonomy): Bacteria > Bacteroidota > Bacteroidia > Chitinophagales > Chitinophagaceae > Flavisolibacter. The sequence continues at coordinate 7,640 of JAEVYV010000217.1, forward strand.
CAACCATTGTGTTGCAAAACAACAAGCCTTTTTTGGTGGTGGGCACGCCGGGGGGAACCACCATTCCCACTTCGGTATTTCAAACCATTGTTGATATCCTTGATTTTGGCATGAGTACGGAAGATGCGGTGAACCAACCCAAGTTTCACCACCAATGGCTGCCCGACCAGATTGATGTGGAAAAGTCGTTTCCCCACGCAACCCGGGAAGCCCTGGAAAAAATGGGCTACAAAATCAAACAACGGGGCGCCATAGGCAGAACAGAGGTCATTAAGGTATTGCCGGATGGAAGGTTTGAAGCCGTGGCCGACAACCGCGGCGACGACGGGGCCGAAGGATGGTAAGAGCGTTTTTAGTTTGTGGCTTGTAGTTATAGCGACTTCCTGTTTGTACCGAAGACGATACAGCCTTCGGTACAAACAACTCATTTAAAAACGGAAGATCATGAAAATAGAAACCCTGTTTCTTGAAAGTGTCATCAAACGGTTTCAAGAATATAAGGCATTGGGCGATAAAACCTTTGACCAGCTAAGTGAGGCAGACCTGCGGTACAGGCCCAATGCTGCATCCAACAGCATTGCGGTGATCGTTCAGCATTTGCACGGCAACATGCTGAGCCGCTGGACCCATTTTCTAACCGAAGACGGCGAGAAAGAATGGCGGAACAGAGACAAAGAATTTGAAGAGCAACCACTCTCCAAAGGGCAATTGCTGAACAAATGGAACGAAGGCTGGAAGGTTTTGCTGGATGCCCTGCGATCCTTAAAGGAAGAAGACCTGCCAAAGACCGTGACCATCCGCACACAACCCTTAACGGTGATCGATGCCATCAACCGGCAACTGGCGCACTACAGCTATCATGTGGGACAGATGGTGTACCTGGGCCGGCTCACCCGGCCGGAGGAGTGGCAATCTTTATCCATCCCCAAAAACGCTTCGGCGCAGTTTAACCAGCAAATGAAAAATTCAAAGCATTAATCCAGCCATTCATCAAAATGATAAAGAAGGTTTGCCGGTCTGCCGTTTTGTTATTTTGCTTTCCACACCTTCACGGTTCCGTTTTCATAACCGGCAATAATGGAATGCACCATTTTATGGGAAAACAAACCACTTTCCACAACGCCGGGAATTACATTGATGGCGGCATTTAGTTTTTCCGGATCGTCGATGTTCCCAAACTGGCAGTCCGCGATCCAGTTGCCGTTGTCGGTTTTAAAAAACTGATTTTGCTTTTGGCGGAGCCGAACCTCGCAACCCAGTTTTTGCAAATGAAGCAGGGCCAAATTGTATCCAAAAGGCACCAGTTCCACAGCCACCGGAAACCGCCCCAACCGCTTGGATAATTTAGACTCGTCCACCACCACTACGAACTGTTTGCTGTTATACGCCAGAATCTTTTCCCGGGTTAGAGCACCGCCTCCGCCTTTTATCAGATTACCCTGTTCGTCCACTTCATCGGCGCCGTCAATGGTCAGATCAATGGTTTGGATTTCGGTCATACCAATCAAGGGTATGCCCAGTTGCCGGGCCAGTTCTGCGGACGCCAGCGAACTGGATACAGCCTGTATTTTAAGGCCGTCCTGCACCAGCTCACCAATTTTTTGAATGGCAAAAAAAGCCGTAGAACCGCTGCCCAACCCCAGAATCATGCCTTCCCGGATGTAGTCAACCGCCGCATCGGCCGCCAGCTTTTTTGCGTTCATATGCTTTACAGTGAATGATGAAAAAGTTCCTGGGTTCACCCGTTTTCCGGCTCACAGGTTACTGCTCTAATTGAGTACACTTCATCCTGCTTGTTGTCTTCATCCATATTTTTCCAAAATGGTGCGGGTGCTTTCAAACCCCACATGATGTACCGCCGGCAGCCCCACCTTTTTGGCGGCCTCCACCAGCATAGGCCGGTCGTCGAAATACAGGCACTCCTGCGTACTGACCTGGGCTATGCCCAGAGCCAACCGAAAGATACCGGGGTCCGGCTTGCGCATGCCCACCTCGCTTGAAGAAACAAAAGCATCGAAACACCGGTGCAACCCAAATTTTTTAATGCGGTAATCATTCAGTTCTTTTCCTTCGTTGTTGATGGAAATGAACTTCACCTCGCCTTGCTGCCT
>JAEVYV010000365.1 GCA_023392575.1 Bacteroidota bacterium
CTCCTAAGGGCCCTGAAACAGGTTTGGCATTGAATTTTAAGTACTTACTGAATTGAACCACAAATTGCTATACAATGAAAACCTTATATGCCCTGGAGGGAGGAGTGGCCGGCGCCACAGCACTGACACTCATTCATGAAGCCGTAAAAAAAGTTATTCCCCAAGCGCCCCGCCTGGATCTTTTGGGCATGCATGCCCTCTCCAAGGGATTAAAAATTATTGGAGCCCGTACCCCCCAGGAGCGCAGGCTGTATGGCTGGTCGTTGACCGGAGACTTGATCAGCAACAGTATCTTTTACAGTTTTGCCGGCATTGGCAAAAAAGAAAATGCCCTGGCCAAAGGAGCAGCGCTGGGCCTGGCCGCCGGCCTGGGCGCCGTTTTGCTACCCAAACCCCTGGGCCTGAGAGAAGATGCCAGCAACCGCACCCTTCAAACAAAATTAATGACCATCGGGTTTTATGTGATTGGCGGTTTGGTAGCCGCCGGCGTGATGAAATTACTGGACAAGAAAAAACACCACAGAAATGCCGCATGGGAGCAAAGGCTGGTCACTTCCTCCATGGCTTGAGTAAGCCACAAGCGGTGTTTGGTTAAAGAACGGCATTTAAAAATTTTCAGTATTGCCATTCGATGATTAGAGAAGCATAATAATTTCTTCCGGCGGCTGCATTGTAGTACCGGCCTCCAAAGCCATTGATATCGTTACCCAGGCTGTATTTTTGGTTCAATAGGTTTTCGGCCCCGGCCAACAACCTGGCCCGAACCGACTGCTTCAATTTTTTTTCTATGCCAACCTTTGCACTCAACAAATGATAGGCTCCGGCATATGCGGTATTGGCATCATTCAAAGGAATTTTATCACTGAAATAATAAGCGGCCTGGCCAAACAAACCGTTGGCCGCCACCAGGTCAAACCCCGTGGAAACGGTATGCGGCGCTTCGGCAGGCAGCGCCTTTCCGGAATAATCATCCGTCAGTTGCTTGAAGCTTTGATACCTGAACCGGTGCCAGGTATGGCTGAACCAAAACAGGCTTTTTTTCATTGCGGCCGTGGAGCGCAAAAAAGGATAGCTGATGTAGGTTTCAATGCCGTGCTGCCTGGTTTTGCCGGCATTGATGAAATACTCACCGCCACCAGCGTCCCGCCTTTGCACAATGGTATTGTTCAACGAAAAAACAAACGCATTTACATCGGCATACAAGCCATTTTGAAAGCCGGCCTTTGCGCCAAGGTCGTAGTTCAAACCATCTTCTGCATGCAGGTTCAGGTTTATGGCGCTTCCCGAAGGGCTTAATTCCGCCGTGCTGGGTGGCGAAAAGCCCTTGGACACACTGGAGTAAACCGTAACGTTTTTTATTTTCCGGGAAAGGGAAAGCCGGGGGGCGATTTCATTATTAAAATTGCGGGCCTGTTTTCCCAGCGGGGCGGGTTGAAAACGTTCCAGGTGCACCTTCATCTTGTTCCAGCTGGCGCCGGCTGTAATGATCCAGTTGCTGATGTCCAGTGCGGCTTGGGTGAAAACAAAATATTGGGTGTTGGTCATTTCATCATGGCTTTGTAAGGAGTCCTGAACACCTCCTGCATTCTTGTAGACGCTTACCGAAGGAAAACCCTGCTGCCATTCGCCGCCGATATCCCAATGCAACTGGGCGCTGGCAAACGGCTGGCTGAATTTGAAGCTGGTCCGAATGCCCGTATGGGGCTCTGAATTTTTTCCATAGTTGCGGATCGTGGGATTTCGAAGCTCCGTGAACATGCCATAGGCAACCGTTTTGTTTTGCCACTGAGCCCCCAGTCGCTGCCAATAAGAAGCGCCTGCCAGAAATGTTTTTTGGGTGATGGATGCTTTGGCCTGTTCCGCCCCGGCAAAACCAAAGCCGCCGGGTCTTGCCATTTTGGGATCGGCATTGTATTCTGCCAGCGTCAGGGCGCCGGGGGTCTCATAAAAAAGATCGCCATACAAAAATGTGGTTTTGAGCTGGCGGCTGTCGTCCGGCTTGAACATGCCCGTCCAGCTTAATACATTTCTTTCCAGCTCCGAGTGGTTTCGGTAACCCGTGCTGGTCTGCCGCTGAAAACCCACCCGGCTGATCCATTTTTCGTTTCCCGATGTAACCGAACCATAAACATTGTTCAAACCGTAACTGCCCATGGTGTATTCGGCAAGGACCGAAGGCTTTTCCATTCGATTCATGCTTTCAATCAGCAATACCCCGCCGGTACCGGCACCATACAAGCTGCTGCCCGGTCCTTTGATGATTTCAAGAGAATTAAAATTATAATACCCCAGCTGGTTCAAATAGGTAGTACCTCCGGGATCGGTGATGGGCAGGTCATTGAAGTAAATCTTTACGTTTCGAACGCCGAAAGGCGAACGCAGGGAACTGCCCCGGATGTTGAAGCGGTAACTGCCCGGTGACCGTTCCTCCATTCGAACCCCGGGGGTGGTGTTCACGGCCATCACGATGGAGGCGGGGTTGAATCGTTGCAGGCTTTGTCGGCCCACATAATTAACCGCTGCGGGAATGTCTTTTAGCCTGCGGTTTTGCTCAAAAGACCGTACCACAATTTCAGGCAGGGCGGTTTCTGTAGTGCTGTCTGCGCTTTGTGCGCGGGCAACAGAACAGAAAAACAAAAAAAAGCAAGTGAAGAATTGTTTTTGGGAAAAGTTGGTTGCAGGCATAATGGCACAATTACTGCGCAATAAACTTTAATTCGTTCACAATAAAAAACTTAGTTTATGGCAGGAAGAGGAGACAATAACAAACGAGGCAGCGCCGGCCGCGGGGCCAGCAACCAAAGCAGCCAGGCATTTGGGCAAGCAGCCAAGGCCGGCAAATCCAATCACGGAGAACAAACAGGCGGCAAAAGGTCGCAGGCAGAAAGAAAAAAAACGGACCAGGACAGCAACCGAAACCAGTCCACAGACCGGAAGCGCGGTTAAGCAGTCCCAAAATCATTGGCAAAGCTGTCCCTCGCACAGGACAGCTTTATTTTATTCCGTAAACAACCTTAAAGCTTCCTTTGAAATTTGTAATACTTGCAGACACCCATTCCCGGCACAGGAGCATTAAGCTGCCCAGGGGCGATGTGTTGATTCACGCCGGGGATGTTTCGTACAGGGGCGAGAAAATGGAGGTGCAGGATTTTTTAAACTGGTTTGACAGGCAGGATTTCCCACACAAAATTTTCATCGGCGGCAACCACGATTTTTATTTTGAAAGGGCAAAGCCCAAAGACCTGGATTCCATTATGCCGCCGGGCATCATTTATTTAAACGACAGCGGCGCCGTCATCAACGGTATCCGCCTTTGGGGTTCCCCTGTGACCCCTAAGTTTTTCAACTGGGCATTTAACCGGACCAGGGGAGAAGCTATACGAAAACACTGGAACCTTATTCCAGCCAACACCGATCTGCTGATCACACACGGCCCTCCGTACGGCATTTTGGATCAGCTGGCGAACGACACCCATGCCGGATGCAAGGACCTGCTGAATGCGATAAAGAAAATAAAGCCCAAAGTGCATGTGTTTGGGCATATTCACGAGTCGTACGGAACCACCAAAAGCCTGGGCATCCGGTTTGTCAATGCCAGCCTTTCCAATGAGCTTTATGAGCTGGTGAACAAACCCATTGTTTTTGAATTATAGCCCCAGAATCGCCTTCAATTTCCCGTAACCGCTTTTGCTCACGGGAATTCTTGCCCCCGAACGCAAAATGGCCAGGTGGTTTTCTTTTTCATAAGGATCGATCCGGGTGATCTCTTTTACATTGACGATGTAGGACCGGTGTGTTCTGACAAACTCATTTTGAGGCAGGGTTGTTTCAAAAAAGCCCATGGTCTTGTTTTTTAAAAAACATCCTTCCTCTGTGTAAATTTTTACGTAATCATCGGCCGCCTCCAGGTAACGAATCTCCGGGACCGGAATGATCTTGATTTTGCCGCCGGTTTTTACCACAATGCGTTCCTGGCGGGCGGGCAACTCCGCCGAAGCGTGCAGCAGGTTTTCCGTGGCCTTTTTTTGCTGTTGCGCCGTGGGTTGGTTCAAAAATTTTTCAAGCGCCTTTGCAAACCGTTCCTTGCTAAAAGGCTTCAGTAAATAATCAATGGCATGGGTTTCAAA
>JAEVYV010000213.1 GCA_023392575.1 Bacteroidota bacterium
AACCTGGTGGACAACGCCATCAAGTACGGAAAACACGACGGCTCCATTGTGGCCAGCATGTACAATACCGATGGCAAAACCATCCTGGTAGAAATCAGCGACGACGGGATGGGCATTCCCGAAAAACACCTGGACCGGATCTTTGAACGGTTTTACCGCACCGCCGAAGGACGCAGCCGCGATGCCACGGGAACGGGCCTGGGACTGGCCATTTGCAAACACATCATCGAAGCGCATGGCTACAATATTCATGTGCGCAGTAAAGAAAACGTAGGCACTACTATTGGCTTTACCCTGGGCTCAAGAAAGGGCCACTAACAATTACTACAATTGCCCTGTCCTTATTAAGCCGCAGGCAATAAAAGGCCTTCCCTTTTTTGAGCAGTGCCAAAACCGGGTTTACTGTTACATCTTCCCTGTTTTTGGAGGCTGGTAAGCCCTTATGCCCGCCAGTCAGCCCCAAATCAAACCACACATGTATTGTGGCAAAAAATTAAAAGGCCGTTTGTGGTTCTCTTCTTAACTTTCTTATCTAAAAAATTTGCCATGAAAAGATTATTCGCCCTTACCTTTTTCAGCGCCGCCCTTTTGGCCGCCTCGGCCCTGCAGGCCCAAACCGATAAATCGGCCCGCCCCAGCCCGCCGGCAAAAGTTTCCCAAACCCTGAACTCCGGGGCCACCATCAGCATCGATTACAGCCAGCCCTCCCTGAAGGGCAGAACCATTGGAACGGATGTCGAGCCCAAGCAGGGCGAGGTGTGGCGGGCCGGGGCCAACGAAGCCACCGTGTTTGAAACCGACAAGGATGTAACCGTGGAAGGCAAGCCCTTGCCCGCCGGTAAGTATGCCTTGTTCATGGTGGATAACGGCGACGAATGGACGATCATATTCAATAAGGTTTGGAAAACCTGGGGCGCCTTTGATTATCAAAAAAACAAAGATCAGGATGCCTTGCAGGTAACGGTAAAGCCCCAAACGGCCGCTGCCGCACAGGAAAAGCTGACGTATACCATTGACCCTGATGGAAAAGTATCCCTTGCCTGGGGCCCCAAGCTGGTTCAGTTTTCAGTACAATAAATTTTTTTGAATTTCACACCCAAAACCGTCCTGCTTCAGGACGGTTTTTTGTTGGGGAACCGAACCCTTTCTTCGGCCGAAAGCAAAGCGTATTTTTTTCTGAAGTAAACCAACGAAAGACATATAAACAAGACCCCGATCACCGAGGTAATTAAAACCAGCGAGGTATAAAAGTTCAGCCAGTTAAGTTGAAGCTTTAAGATGGTTTTACTCAACAACACACTCACACTGGCCAGGTAACCAAATGAATCGGCCAGATAAATCAAAAACCCAACATTGGCAGCGTACCGGAAGGCCGCCAGCATGCGGTCGAACAAGATGCTATTGTATGGGATGTAGGTCATATACAAACCCAGCCCCACCAGCGTCATCCAGCCAAATGTGCTTACCTGTTGTTGCAGGTACAGCCAGGTCACAATGCCGGAAAGCAAAAACCCCGACAGCATAATGGTTTGGGCCAGCACAAAAGCCTTTAGGTTGTTTTTGATGACCACCATGCTGGCGATCATGATTAAAATAACCACGGAGATAAGCGTTTCGGTTTTGGCAAAAACGGCCGCATTGAAGTCCTCCCCCGATGCCCGCCACATGTCCGCCATAAAACCATCCCTGACTTCCCGCAGCACGGTGACAAAAACATAAATCACCACCAACAGCAGCAGCCCCGGTAAAAAAGTTTTTACAAACCGCTTGCGGTCGGCGGCGTTCATGGGAATGCGTTCGGTTCTCTGAGCAACGTCCTTGGCATCAGGGGCCGGTACTTTTTCCAGCAAATACACAAACAACAATAGGGGAAGAAAAAAAATCAGGGCGGTTACAAAGGGCATCCAGTACTCGTTCACGCCCCAGACCGTCATCACAAATTGCGCCGTGGACTTGGCCACGCCGGGGCCAAAAATAAAACTTACAGCCAGGGCCGCCCCAATAAAATCGGTGGCCCGTCTTCCTTCCACATAAGAAAAAACCACGCCCCACAACATGCCCAGCGGAAACCCATTGAACAGCAACAACCAGAAATTATACGGCGGCGGGATCAAGGCAAACAGCAACCAAGCCAGCCAGGAAATGCCGGTCAGCACCAGGATCAATTGTCCCCGGCCCATTTTTTTCAACTCGCTGATAAAGCGGATGCCGTAAAACTTGCTGAGCATGTACCCCAGTACCTGGGTGATGATCAGCACCACTTTGTAGTCCAGTCCGGCAATAAGATACCCGCTGTACGGCGCCACGTTAAAGGCCTTGCGAAAGGCCGTAAGGGAGGCATAGGCCGCAAAACAAACAACGGCGGCAAACAACGGGGTGAGGATGGAATTTTTAGAAGCAGACAAGCAAAAAGTATTTGCACCAATATAAGCACAATTACCCAGCAACGAGCGGACAGTAAAAAATCTATCGGGTTCTTACGCCTTTCGGTGGGTGGGCCATCCCGTTACAATGCTATAAATTTTTCAAAAGATTTGTTACCTTACCTCTCCTTTAAACCATATGCCCATGCATGCAAGCGACAACGAACTGGTCATTGAGATGCTACAGGTAAGAAAAGCTGCCCTGATCTTTCGCGCCATCAACAACCCCCTGCGCAAACAACTGTTGCAGTTATTGCACGAAAACGTACGCATGACGGTAACCGACGTCTTTATAAAACTCAGGCTGGAACAATCCGTTGCCTCGCAACATTTGGCCGTGCTCCGAAAAGCAGGCATGGTCATTCCTGAAAGACAGGGAAAATATATTTTTTACTCGGTGAATTACCAGCGAATAAAACAGATCCATCAAATTGCAACAGAAATGAACAACTTTCAGTAGTTTCTTTTGCCATCAGTCAATCAACTGCAACACCTCTCTTATTTTCCGGTCGAAGAAGCCCATATCCGAAGGCATGGTCACTACTTCCCATCTTTTTGATTCAACAGGAATGTCTGCCAAACCATCGTTTATCAAAAGCACCGGAATTCTTTTTTGGGACAGGTCTTGATACACCTGCAACGTCAAATTTTTTGTAGCGGTGTTCAAAATGATGAGCCTGGGCTTAAACCGCTCTGCCCTTGTCATTATTTCCAGGGCATTGTCGGACGCCTCTACCTTGTAATTCTTATGAATCAAAGAAAGGTAGATTTTTGAAAGTGTATGCAGGTCACTGTCAACAACCAATATCCTTGTGCTTTTTGACATCATCGTTCGGGTTATAAAAGTAAAAGAAGGAGTATTGGAAAAGTGGGCGCAAGATAGAAGGCACACCAACACAAGACAATGGGAATTATACTTGCAGAATTTACGTTTGTGCTCTTGTTTGACGAGGAACTGCAGTATTGAGCTTCCCTTCCGAAGCATTCTTGCTTTCATCCCAAGCAAAATAGCTGCTGATACATAAGATACATAAGAAAACAAAACAGCGTACAAACAGAAAAAGGACCAACTTGCAACAGTCGGGGCTTTTCAAAAAAAAGAAGACATTGGTTTTTCTTTGCGAAAGAACTGCTGCATACTGGCTTCACGGGCCGGCAAAACCTCATATCACAAGAGCCATGCCGATTTAGCGAAAAAACGAATCAATCTTTCAGCACCGCATTCCGCAAACTGTCCAACATCTTTTTGGTTGCGGCGTTCAGCTCAATGAATTGCTGCCGGCTGTTTACCGCATACGCCAGGTAATTGCAGGAATCGGACACATACACGGTTTTAAAAACTTCGCCCTTGTGAAAGAGGTAGAACTTTGCATAGTGGGGGCAAACCTGTTTTTCCACTGCCGGATCCTGCAGATTGGCAGTCAACACCTGCAGCAACTCCTTATCCTTTACAAAACGTGTCTTGTATTCTTTTTGCTTTGCCGGATCGGGGTAATAAATGTACTCAACGCTATCGGTGCGGTTCCAATCGGTGTTTTTTTGTGCCCCGTCCGGAGTGACCGCACTTGCAGAATCCTGCAGGCCAGCCTTGCCCGAAGGTTGGTTTTGACAAGCACAAAACAAAAAAGCAATAAAAAACAAACCCGGAATTTTCATAGTCAATATTCGTTATTATATACTAAAAGTGCCCTGAAAACAGGGCACTTCTTCATTAATAGGCGTGTCAAATTACTGACCTTTTGCAGGGAAACGGGTCCAACCTTGTAACCAGTTGTCGCCTCCGCCGATAGCACCTTTATAAGTCGTTGGGGTAAAGAATCCGGCATCCAATCCGGCAAAGCTAGCACCGCCGGCCGCAGGGCCGCTGGCGACCGGAGTCAGGTTCGGATTGGTTAAGTTAAACGGAGCCGTTAATACGTTGGCAGGATCGGTGAGTTTCACATTTCCATCTGCCACGGCCTTTGCTTCAACTTCGGCTGCCGTCATTATAGTGGATGATGCCACTCTAAAAATGTCTGCAGAAGCATTTGCATGAACGACATTGTTTTTGAATTTTGACACATTATCCTTGTAGGCTTGAACTGTTGGATCATTTTCCAAATCAAAGCCTCCCTTTTGCCAACCTAACATAACAGAGTTATACACTTCGAACTGGCTGGCTCTTCTCCATTTATTTCCATAGCTATGATTTGCCAGAGTACCACTGGCATTATTGGGGCCAATCCAGGTAAAGTTGGACAAAACCGGATGCGTGAACGGTGCAGCAGAAGTGCCTGAACCATCGTTATCTGACTCTACCCCATTTCCCTGGTCAGCCGGATCAATAAACAGGGGGTCTCTCAGGGCCACGGCAAATTGGATGCGGCCCCTGTAACCAAAATCAAAATCAAAATCATCGTCGGCCGTAGCATACGCCACCAGGTGTTTGGCATCAACAGTACCGCCAAAAAACTCATAGGCATCATCATTACCGTAAACCACCTGAATATGATCTAAAGTAGTGCCTTTACCCACGCCGCCCAAGGTCAGGCCGTTGATCTCCGAGTTGGGGAAAGCAGCTACACCCGCATACTCAATACGTACGTATTTCAACGAACCGGAGTTGTCGTTATCATCATCCCCGCCATAGGGCCTGTCCAAACCACCTTCAATAACCGGGGTTGAAGAGCGGTTGGTTTTGGCTTTACCCAGCAACACAATCCCGCCCCAATCGCCGGGAGCCTTTGAACCGGCAGCCTTACCCGAAGTAAACACGATGGGCTTATCGGGGGTGCCGTTGGCCATCAGCTTTGCGCCTCTTTCCACACAAAGAGCGCCTTTTTCGGTAACATCACTCACAATGGTTGTGCCCGGCTCTATGGTTAGCGTAGCACCGTTGGCCACATACACATACCCTTTCAAGGTCCAGACCTTATCGGCTGTCAAGGTTTTGCTTTCGGTTATGGAGCCGCTCAATACGGTGTTGGTCGGCGGCGTTACTATCGGGTCGTCTTCGTCATCTTTACTGCAGCCAACCAGAGAAGTAACTTCAACAGCTACCGTCAGCATCAGAAAAAACTTTTTTTGAAATAACATACTTTGTTTGTTTTATAATGATCACAAAAGAATTCTACTATTATTACCTGTTTGTTACGCAGGCATGAAGCAATTGTTAACCCTTATCAGAAATTATATGAAAAGCTTACAGACACGCTTCTTCCGTACAGGGCGTTCCACTGAATGCGGTCTTTGGAAGGGTCATACGCTTTTTTATCCGTCACATCTACATTTTGATAAAAAACAGCCCGTTGGTTCAGCAGGTCGGAAAGATTGAGTTTGAACTCGCCTTTACTTTTAAAGACCTTTAAGGCCGCCTGAAAATCCAGCATGGTCCTTCCGTTTTCATAGATGTCCGGGAAGTCCTGCGAACCCACATACACAATCCGCTGGCCAATGCGGTTCACCAGGCCGCTGAAGGAAAGCCGGTTGTTTGCGGTAGCGTACTGCAAGCCTGCATTCACCAACCAGGGCGATTGTCCCTGCATCGGTCTTTTGGGGTCCCAGAAATTAGCGCCGGATTTCAGATCCACTTCCGACTGAATCAAAGAACCATTCAGGTTAAAGGCCAGGTTGTCCAGCCAGGCAGCGGCGCCCAAAAAGTCAAGCTTTTTTCTCAGCTCCACTTCTACCCCGTAAATCCTGGCGGCATCGGGATTTTCAAACGTGAAGCGCAGGGAATTGGCTGCGGAACCCGCCACCACGGTTTGCTCGATGGGTTTTTTGAAATGCTTGTAGAACACGGAAGCCGATAAGATTTCTCCGGAAGAGGGATAGGTTTCAAACCGCAGATCTAGGTTGGTGTTCTGGCTTCTTTCCAGGTTGGTGTTGCCCTGAATTTGTGCATTGCGGATGAAATCGAAATAAGAAAAATTGGCTACTTCCCTGAACTCCGGACGAGACACGGTCCGGGAAGCCGAAAAACGCAGATTGGAAGCATTGCTGAGCCCGTAGGTTAAATTCACCGAAGGCAGGATGTCCAAATAATTGCGGCGGATCTTCACTTTTTGCCCGGAAAAATCGGCGGTGTTGACATCGAAGTTGAAATTCTCGATGCGGACGCCGTACACGGCCCGCAGCTTATCGCCAATGCGGCCATCAATCATGGCATAACCGGCATAAAGCCCCGAGGTAGCGTCGTATTTATCGGTATTGTTGGTAATTTCATTCAGCACAAAACCCTGTTCGTAAATATTTCCATCGTTAAAAATGATCCGGGGCGGCAAAGCCGTCAGATCGGGGTTGAGGGTAGACGAAGCGGCTTCGTAGCGGAAGATGCGGGTTTTAAAATCCCTAATCTTGTACTGGCTCAACAAACCCGCTTTCAAGGTTTGTTTTTGGTTGCCAAAGGTTAGCGGCAGGGAATAATTCAGGTTGGCACCAAAGGCATTATCGTACAGGTCTGACCAGAAACGATACGTTTCTCGTAACACCACATGGGCGGGCGCCGTTTTATCGGAGACATCGGATAAGTTCTTAGCATAGGGCAGAACCCGGTAATCGGGTTGGCTTTGCGCCGTAAGCGCATAATTCAGGTTCCACTTCAGGCGGTCGTTGCGGTCGGACAACAAATGCTCGCCTTCTACCTGGGAACTGACCAGGGATTTGATGGTGGCCGCCGAACCGGAGGTTTCAAAATATTGGCCGTTGTCGTAGTTGGGTCCCTGTCTTACCAAATTGCTGTTTTCAAACAAGCGGTTGGCCAGGTTTTTAAATACGATTTTGGTTTTTCCCTTTCTGTAAGCCACATTGGCCAGCAAGCCAATATTGGTGGTAAAGGAATAGCTGCTGTCGCTGTAATCATAACTATAATGATCCAGCCCCAGCGTTTCATAGCCCCGGCGTTGGTTTTGCTGAATAGTTTGCGAGTTGCGGTACACCAGGGCCAATACTGTTCCCAGCGTTGCATCGTTTTTCAAATCCTTGCGGCCACCCCAGTTGAACTGAAAGTTGAAACCGGGCAAGGCATTGCCGGTATACCTGTTGCCATAATTGTTGCGCATTAACCGCGAAGCCGCTAAACGTCTTTCCGGGGTTGGATCGGTATTATAACTCAAATACCGGTTGCGGCCTGGAAATTTACCCGGAAGGGCCCGGCGGCCATTATCAAAGCCCAAATAATCGGTATTCTCCAGTAGCCCGATATTAAAGGGTTTGCCGGTAGATTGGCTGTTATAACTTGCACCCACACTAAGATTCATAAAGCTTCTGAAGGGAATGTCCTTGGTCATGATCTGAACCAGGCCACCCGAAAAATCCCCGGGCAGATCGGGGGATGCGGTTTTGTTGATCAGGATATTGTCAATTAGGTTGGACGGAACGATATCAAAAGAAAAAGCCCGTCGGTCCGGTTCTGTGCTGGGCAGCAAAGCACCGTTGATCAAGGCTACGTTATACCGGTCCGACAGGCCACGGACAATCACAAACTTATCATCCTGAATGCTGGTTCCGCTCACTCTTTTCAACACCTCACCAATGTTCCGGTCCGGCGATTTCCGGATGGCTTCGATGGAGATGCCATCCGATATGCTGGCGTTGTTTTTTTGCATGGCCAGTACCGAGGCCTGGGATTCCCTTCGGGCGGAGGCGGAAACCACCACCCCCGAAAGTTCGGCGGCCTGCTGCTCCATCAACACATTTAGTTCCACCACTTCCCCCGGCTTTACCACTACACCGGAAACCGTTTTGGGCTTGTACCCCACCGAGGCAAACTTTACCGAATAGGTTCCGGCCGCCACATTCAACACATACCTTCCATCCAAATCGGCGGTGGTTCCTTTTTGGCTTCCTTCAATTGTGATGGTAGTGCCGGCAAGCACCGTTCCGGACTTGGGATCGGTTATTTTTCCGGCAACGGTCCCCCCGGTCGTTTGAGCCAACAGAGCCGTTTGCAAAGCAATAAATACAATAAGAAATGCTAGTAATTTTTTCACGCCAATGAATTTGGCGCAAAAGTATTTTTGGCGTGTTACCGCTGTGTTACCGCAACTTTAAGGAAACGTAAAGCCAATGTTAACGCAATGTTACCAGCTCATGCTTAAAGCAGGCAATACCTAAAACCGCATTTGCATCCGAATGGTCAGCACATTGTCTTTTACATCCCCGGTGTAGCCCGCCAGGGCCGTTTTTTCATTGCTTACCCAATCATAATAAACCAGCATTTTCAAATGACCGTTAAAATAACGGGTCAGGCCCAAACCCAGGGTAGAAAATTTGATATCGGTTGCAGATAGATTGGTTCCCGACTTTCCAATGGCAAGGTCCGCCACATCGGTATTGGGATCGTACCAATCGTATTTAGCCACCACTTCCCATTTTTCGTTTACGATGGTTTGCAGAAAATAAATAAACGCCCCATCAAAATTTCGGATATAAGTAGGGCCTAGCGGCAGCGTGCCGGGATTGACAGTGGTGGCCTCGGTGCCGGGTTGTTTGCCCCTCCAGTATTCGCCTCGTATTTCGGTTTTCCCCCATGCATGCTTGTAGGCCAGTTGCGCATCGGCGCCGTAATAGCGGCGGGGTGCTTTGCCACCGATATTCGACAGACTGGAATCCACAACAAACACAGCGTCGCCGTTTTTGTCGCCCATTATATATTTATACCGGGTTGCCTGCACCCAGCCCCCGTTTAAAAAGGAAAGCCCGGCACTCAGGGTCACGGCTTTGGAGAGCAAAAACGGTTTTAGCGACAACCGGCTGATGAGGTCTTTATAAGAATCAAACTCCGCAGGCCCCGATTTGCCCTGTCCGTTAAAAAAGCCCGCATCCCACTTGATTAAAGGTTTTTGGCGGGTCGTTTTTGGGGACTCGTAGGTGATCATGGCGCCCAGGTCCCGTTCGCTGGGCATTAGTATTTGGGACATCCGGCCCCGTTCCGGTGTTTCCCTGAAAGAAGAAGACAGATTGACTTCGTAGCCAAATGGCCGGGCAAACAAACCGGCCGTTACCGAAAAATGATGTTTTGCAGGCTCATAAACCCGTACAAACATATCTCTTACGTTTACGTCTCTTTCGGTGGCTTCAAACTGAAAGGTAAAAAGGGCGGCGGGGAAGTTTCCCGTCTTACCGTGCATAATATAATCAAATTTCATCCGGGCCCGGCGCAGCATAAAGCGGTTGTTGCTAAATTCCTGAAAATTGCCTCCGGCATACGAAGCAATGCCCTTTTTTTGGGCCACCTGAAATTGAGGCTGGATATAACCGGTAATGCTCAGGTTGTTAAACCGGTTGACCAGGGACCGGACACTGTCCCGCAGAAAAAACGTGGAATCATAATCCGACAGGTACCGCTGGCCCAAAGCTTTTTCACCAATCGAAAAAAAGCCGATGGTCATCAGCAGGCCAACAGCAACGGACTGTAACTTCATGAAGGATTCTCTTTTAGCTCAGGTTGAGGAAAACAAAACTGGCATCATTATTCGAATGCAATATTAAGTTATTATTAATTTTCGGTTATCAGATTTGACCCAGTCAATTGAACTTAACTTCGCCCCGGCTAATAAAAGAAGTCGTATATGAATATTTTTGCAAAACTCCTGGCCCCTAAAAACAAGGTATTTTACGAGTTGTTTGAAAAAAGCGCAGACAACGTAAAACAAATGGGCATTTTGTTGTCCCATGTAGTGAAAGAAGCGGATTTTGATCAACGCCAAGCCCTAATCGCAAAGATGGAAGATGTGGAGCATGCCAACGACGAACTCACCCACAGCCTGTTTACCGAACTGGGCCGCAATTTTATCACCCCTTTCGACCGGGAAGATATTCATTACCTGGCTTCGGCCCTGGACGACATTGCCGACTTCGTTTATGCCTCGGCCAAGAAGGTCAATTTTTACCGGGTGAACCCCAACGATATCGGCATCCACAAACTATCGGAAATTATTGTGCAAAGCACCCACGAGGTGCGCAATGCCGTAGGCGAATTGAGGAACATGAAGAACATGCGCACCATCACCGAGTCGCTGGTAAAGATCAACAGCCTGGAAAACGAAGCCGACGATATTTTTGACATGAGCATTGAGCGCCTCTTTGCCATCGAGCCCGATGCCAAGGAAGTGATCAAGAAAAGAGAAATTTATCAGGTGATGGAAACAGCGACCGACAAATGCGAAGACGCTGCAAACGTCATTGAATCCATCATTGTAAAATACGCTTAATTCATTTGCTGATCAGCAAACAGGTTCATGTGCTGGGAGCCGCGGCCTTGGCGCCAAGGCACAATTCTTTTAAATACCCGGTGATGACACCTTCGGTAAGTGGTCATCATTTAAAAAAAACAAGTATGCCGCAACGCCTGCATACAAACACATTATCACATAAGCACATCATCACATTTCAGTTATGAGTTTTGTTCTTGTTGTTATAGCTCTGGCCCTGATCTTCGATTACATCAATGGCTTTCATGATGCGGCCAACTCCATTGCCACCATTGTCTCCACAAAAGTATTAACGCCCTTTCAGGCGGTGCTTTGGGCAGCAATATTCAATTTTGCTGCCTATTTTATTTTTAAGGACCACGGTGTGGCCAACACGGTATCCAAAACCGTAAAAGAGGATGTGGTCGCCGGCAACATTGGTTTGATCGTGATTTTTTCCGGGCTGATCGCCGCCATCACCTGGAACCTGCTCACCTGGTGGTTTGGCATTCCTT
>JAEVYV010000386.1 GCA_023392575.1 Bacteroidota bacterium
CTCCTGCTTCAGGCCGTTTCTCACCGAAACTTCTTTTTTCCAAACCTTCCCGCTCTGGTAGCCCTCCTTCGAGGCATCAAAAGCTTCCGGAGAAATACCCTGCTTATGGGCCCGGTTAATCAACACGTCGATCAACTGGCGCATTTTCATGTCATCGTCGGTTTCAATATTCAGCTTAAAGTTTTTTTTGTCCAGGTCAATCACCACGTGGGCGCCCTTAAAATCAAAGCGGTTGGTGATTTCCTTTTTGGTAACGTTTACGGCGTTGTCCAGCGCCTGGGCGTCAACTTTGCTAACAATATCAAAAGAGGGCATAAAAAGTTTTTAGTTTATCGATTCTGGTTTGTCGTTAGAAACAAGCTAAGTTATAGAATCTGCTCTTAAAAAACCGGCAATCCAACCAATCCCTGAATAAAAAAGCCCCTTTAGAAAAAGGGGCCGACATGCACATGAGAAAGATTCAAACTTTTATTGCTGCCCCGTACCTCCTACCCTGCTTTGTTCATCCTGAGAGCTGGTGTTGCGGCGACGGGGCTGATCATTCTGGCCGTTATTACCAAAGCGCCATGTAAAGTTTATGGTTACCTGGCGGGAATCGGGATAAAACGTGAAATCACCGTCCACATTTCCGTACTTGTTTAGCCCGCTAAACTTTTGCCAGGCAAAAGGATCCCGGATGTTCAACCTAACGGTCCCTTTTTCCTTCATTACCTGTTTTTGGAGGCCCAGGCTCATTTGGTAAATGGGCTCCATCCGGGTAAGTCCATTCAGGTTTTTGTGCCGGTAAAAACCGCTCCATTCGGCCGTAAACCCCTTAGAAAGAGTAAAATTGTTGGTCAGATTCACCATGAAAGAGGTGTAGCGAAGATCAATATCGGTGTTATTGTACACGCCTTTATAGTGATTGTGAAAAACATTGGTAAACAGGTTGGTGTTCCACCACTTTGCCAGCTTGACCGGCGCGGTTATCGAAACTCCCATGTTGTCGTAGCGGGCCACGTTGTCCACTGTGAGGTATTGTATTTTGCTATTGTCCTGACGTTTGATCAGTTGGGAGATCACGTCGTCCGTAGTATTAAAGTTTAGGGTTGTGATGTATTTGCCCATAAAGGAATGCGACAGCTCAATATTATGCGTGTACTGGGGGCGTAAATAAATATTTCCCTGCCGGTAGGAAAGAGTATCCAAAAAATAAATAAACGGATTTAGATCCTGATAGTTGGGCCGGGTAATGCGGCGGCCGTATGATAACGTGAATGTATTTTTTTGATTGGCAGCGTAACTTGCAAAAACTGTAGGGAACAAATTGGTGGAATCTCTTTTGAATTTTTGATTGGTCACTACCTGGTTGCCGTGGGCTATGGAGTTTTCCACCCGCAGCCCCGCCTGCAGGGTCCATTTTTTTATTTGCCGGTTGTAGTTGATATAGGCCGCATTAATGTTTTCATCGTAAATAAAATGATTGGAGCGGTTGTGGTCCACCTCCCATTTGCCTGCAATCAGGTTCTCATAGGCCACCAGGTTGTCGTTCCGTACATAGCTGATCTTCACACCAACCTCTATTTTCCCGCCCTTTACCGGATGTGTATAATCCGATTTAAATGTATAGATGTCAATATTGGAGGGCAAATGCCCCCTTAAGGAAGACCGGTTCTGAAATTGCAGGGCTGCATCGTATTTATCGGTTTGCAACACCATATCGGAAACATTGTCGTACACTATATAATCCAGGTCGGCACTCAGTTCCCGGCCGGTGGAGTCAAAACTGTGTTTCCAGTTTAGGTTGATGCCGCCGTTTTTAAACGTAAGGTCGTTATCGGTTTGAGAAACCAGTTTTTCCAAAGGGCTGCGGCTGGCATCGGTTAAAAGGGCTTCGGTTTCCGGCCTGGGTTTGCCCATGAAAACAAATCCATTGAGCACCACGCCCAACACGTTCTTTTTGTTGGCATACCAATCGAGCCCCAGTTTCAACGTATGGTTATTGCCCTGAAACCGAAACCGGGACTCGTTGTTGTTATACCCGGTGATGTTTTTGTTGTCATCCAGATAACGGGTTTCAAAAATGAGGGTGCCGCGGTTTTTGAAAAAATTGGGGTTATAGTTGCCAAAGAAATTGACCTTGTTTTTGCGGTAATTGAAATTGAAGCTGTTTTGCGATTTAGGCAGAAAATAGGTTTGGCCATGCAGCCGGAACATACTGGTGGTGGCACCCACCATTACACTTCCATTCAATCCACTGTTTTTTCCTTTTTTTGTTTTGATGTTGATGATGCCCGAATTACCCGAAGCGTCGAATTTGGAAGAAGGATTGGTCATGATCTCGATTTGGTCCAGCGCAGAGGCGGGCATGTTCTTTAGCAGGTTGGCCAGATCAGCTGCCGACAGATAGGTTTGCTTTCCATCCAGCATGATGATCACCCCCTGCTTGCCCCGAAGGCTGATGTTGCCATCATTATCCACCATCACTCCCGGCGATTTTTCCAGCACTTCCAACGCGGTGGAACCGGCACTGGTGGGCGAAGCCTCCACATTCACCACGGTTTTATCCAGCCTGGTTTCCACAAATGGCCGCTGGGCCGTCACTGTAACATTGCCCAGGTCTTTGGAATTTTGCAAAGCGGTAACCGCCGGCACCTGCACATCTTTGCCGGCAACATCAATGGAGCTGGAAAAATTTTTGTTATAGCCCACCGAACTGATGGAGACCAAATATTTCCCCTGCTTGATATTTTCAAATTCATACTTCCCTTCTTTATCCGTAACCGCTGTTTTCACCAATGCCGAATCTTTTGCCTTTAATAAGGAAACCGAAGCGGATGCAAGGGCTTTTCCCTGCTCATCTTTTACAGAGCCCAAAACCTTTGCGGTTTGCGCCTGAGCCGCAAAGCTTGTTAAAAGAGCCGCTAAAAGAAGGGGCAGTACAGGTCTCATAACAATTGGCTTAAGAGTGCATACAAAGGTTGCATAAAGAAAGCTGCTGCCTGACTGAATTATGACAAGTCCCGGTTTATTTGTTTCAAAGGGTGCCAAAACAGTATCAATACATGAACGGCTTGTGTGGCCTATGAGATGTAGTGGTTGTGAAAATTTGTTAAATGATGGGGCAAAGAAAAACCCTGCCTTTCGGACAGGGTTTTAGCTGTGCTGCTTTTCAACTATAACTAAAAACTAGTTTCCATTTCCGCCGCCTACCCGGCTTTGCTCGTCATTGGCGCTGCCACTGCTTCTTTTTTTCTGCCCGCCATTCATTTTGCCTTTGCTGAAGCGATAGGTAAAGCCCAGGTTCACACTTCTGGAGTCCCAACGGTTTTGGAAAGCGGCGTCTACCATGCCATATTTGGATGTGGCCCTAAAACGCTGCGAGGCGAAAACGTCACGAATGTTTACACGCAAGGTTCCTTTCCCTTTTAGTATTTGCTGGCTCAACCCAACCGACATCATCCCCATGGGCTTTGCCACAATTACCCCTTCCACGGCGCCGGAACGGTACCAGCCGCTCAACTCTGCGGTCAACGTTTTGCTAAGCGTAAACTGCTGCGATCCATTGAAGGTAAACGTGGAAGCATCTACGGCTATGAACTCACCGTTTACAATACCCTCAAAGCGGTTGTTAAACGCATTGACATAGAGATTGCTCTTCCACCATTTTGTTACCGGGAAACCGGCGCTGACCGAAATTCCGTACTGACGCTGGCTGGCAATGTTGGCCCGTTTTACATACGTCAGCGTGTCTTCTGTGATTTGCTCAATCACTTCCTGGATGATGTCCGTGGTTTTGGTGTAGTTCAATGTGGTGGTTAAAAAATTGTTGTAGGTATGGCTCAATTCAATATTATGACTGAACTGCGGCTTCAGGTTAGGATTACCTTGCTGATACGTGTAGCGGTCCAGGTATTCAATAAAGGGATTCAGGCTTTCGTAATTGGGGCGGCGAATGCGCCTTCCGTAATTCAACCCAAACGAGTTCTTATCACTGGCCTTATACTGGAAATAGGCGGTTGGAAATAGCTGTGTGTAGTGACGGTCAAAGCTCTCGGAGGTGGTCATCTGCTTTCCTTTGGCGTTGGTATTTTCCATGCGCAAACCCAATTGAGCACTTAGTTTCTTGGTGAGCGAACCACTCAGGTTTACGTAGGCGGCGTTTATGTTTTCTTCGTAAATAAAGTAGTTGCTGCGGTTCTGATCACGAACCAATACCCCGTAGTGCGCCGTGTCGTATACCGCATTGTTATAGGTTTTTACAAAGCTGCTTTTCACACCCGCTTCAAAACGGGCCCCGTTTTTTAAGGGATGAACATAATCTACCTTGCCGCTGTAGATATCAATAACCTGGGGCAGCTTTCCATATAGGGTATCGGCTTTTTGTCTGAAGTTGCCGTGGGCATCGAAATAAGCATTGGTCAGCATTTGCGATTGCCTTCCATCGTAGGAAATATAATCCAGATCGGCCGTGATTTCTTTACCCACCGTATCCAGCACCTGACGGAAGTTCAGATTGGTGCTGAAATTTTTCCAGGTTTCCTTTTGTGTGGACAGGGCTTTGGTCTGTTCGGCCAGCACACCCGAACCATTGTAGATGTTGTTTAAATTGCGGTTCTCAAACGTTCCGGGGCCGGAAAAACCGCTGACAACAACGCCCAAGGTGGTGTTTTTGCCGGCAAAATAATCCAGGCCAATTTTACCATTGTAGAAATTACCCTCGTTTTTCATCCTTGCCTGCTGATCGAAATGCGACCGGATTTGTTTGGACGGCTCCTCCAAAAAATTTCTTTGGATGTTCAGCTCTTGAAAGCTTTTGCGGTAATTATGACTCAGGTTGGTGAAGAAATTGATTTTTCCCTGGCGGTAATTGAAATTGAAGCCTTCGTTAAACCGGGGATAACGTCCTTGGGTGTATCCCAGGGTTACCGAACCATTGTATCCAAACTGCTTACTTTTTTTGGTTTTGATGTTGATGATGCCTGCATTGCCGGCCGCATCGTATTTGGCAGGCGGATTGGTCATGATCTCGATCTGATCCAACTGATTGGCGTTCATATTGCGCAGCAGGTTGGCCAGGTCAGCCCCGCTTAACTGGGTGGGGCGGCCATCGACCAAAACCAACACGCCTTGTTTTCCTTTCAGGCTGATGTTGCCGTCCTTGTCTACAGAAATACCGGGAGATTTTTCCAGCACCTCCAAAGCGCTGCTGCCCACATTGGTAACAGAGGCTTCCACATTGACAATGGTGCGGTCAATTCTTTGTTCCACCAGGGGCTTTTTTCCGGTAACCACCACCGTACTCAGTGATTTTTCCTGCGGCACCAAGGAGATGGTTTTCAACACCACCGAAGAATTGGCGGAGCTGATTTCAAAAACCGGGGAATAACCTTTTTGATGCCCAACCGCCGTAATTGATACCAGGTATCTGCCATCGGCGATGTTCTCAAATTCAAACTTGCCGGTTTTATCGGCTGCGGCTACTTTGGCCACAGACGAATCCCCGGCTTTTAATAACGTAATGGTGGCCGATTCCAGCGTTTTTTGACTTCCGTCTTCTACTCTTCCGGTTATTTTACCATTGGTTTGGGCGAAGCCGAGGGTTGAAGCGATCAAAAACCCCAGCATGGTTAAAATTTTTCTCATTGTATAGTTTTTAGTACTAGTTTTTAATTATTACAAGTCAAAAGTAGGTACTATGCAATACCAAGAACATTGTTTTAAAATAAACGGCCTAATAATTTGATGGCCGGTAAACTCTGACGGAAATAGGACGCTGAAGTTTTCATTCGGTTACAGGCAAACCGGCCATTGTTACCAAAGGAGTTTATCAGGTATAAGCGGTTTTAGAAATTTTCCAGCCTGTTTTCGGGAACGTCCCGGGAGGCAAACTTGGCCAGCCGCTTTTATGGCACCCCCGGCTTGGCGCCGCTGCACCTTATAATAAATAGGAGTGGTTTATATTGCAGAAAAAATAGATGATCATAGATTTCAGATCGGATACCGTTACCCGGCCCTCAAAGCAGATGCAGGAGGCCATGTTTGAGGCGCCGGTGGGAGACGATGTTTTTGGAGAAGACCCCTCCATTAACCAATTGGAAGCCCTGGCCGCCGGCATGTTTGGCATGGAAGCCGCCATTTATTGCCCATCGGGCACCATGACCAACCAAATTGCCATTAAATGCCATACCCAGCCCGGCGACGAAGTGATTTGCGATGTTACCTCGCACATTTACCAGTATGAAGGCGGAGGCATTGCCCTGAACTCCGGTGCTTCGGTAAAATTGGTCACGGGGGATAAAGGAAGGATCACGGCCCAACAGGTTTTGGAAAGCATCAATGCCAGGGAAGATGTGCACAAGGCCCATACCTCTTTGGTGAGCCTGGAAAACACCTCCAACAGGGGCGGCGGAAGCTGTTATGCTATAGAAGAGATCAAAAAAATACGGACCGTGTGCAACGAAAACAACTTAAAGCTGCACCTGGACGGCGCCCGGTTGTTCAACGCCCTGGTTGCTAAAAACCAATCGCCCAAAGAATACGGTGCGCTGTTTCACAGCATTTCCATTTGCCTGAGCAAAAGTTTGGGGTGCCCGATAGGCAGTCTTTTATTGGGCACAAAAGAATACATTAAAAAGGCCCGCAGAATCCGAAAAGTGTTTGGCGGCGGCATGCGGCAGGCGGGGTATTTAGCGGCCGCCGGCATCTATGCCTTGGAAAATAATATCAATCGGTTACAGGAAGACCACCTGCATGCGCAGCAACTGGCCCAGGCCCTTGCTCAAAAACCATTTGTCAGCGAGGTATACCCGGTTGAAACCAACATCATCATTTTCTCCGTGACCGGGCCCTATACTTCGCAAAGCCTGGTCGCCAAACTAAAAGAACACCACATCCTGGCCTACGCCATCTCTCCCACCCAGGTTCGGCTGGTAACGCATTTGGACATTACACCCGCAATGGTTGCAAAAACCATTGACACCATAAAATCACTCTAATACTTAAAGAATCAATAACCAACAGCTATGTTTCCCCGAATAAACCCTACCACAACAAAATCCTGGTCTTTACTGGAACAACATGCTTCCAAAATAAAGGAAGTGCACATGAAGGAACTGTTTGCCCAAGACCCCAACCGTTTCGATAAATTTTCCTTCCGCTTTCAGGATACGGTTTTTGATTTTTCGAAAAACCTTGTTACGGAAGAAACCATGCGGTTATTGCTGCAATTGGCGGAAGAATGCAAGCTGGAAAAGGCCATTGAAGCCATGTTTGCAGGCGATTTTATCAATACAACAGAACACCGCTCTGTACTGCAT
>JAEVYV010000391.1 GCA_023392575.1 Bacteroidota bacterium
GTGTGGGCGACAGCGGAAGAATGGTAAAATCAATTGTAGCAGCAGGGGGGATGGGGTTATCGCAATTGTCCAGCAGGGTATTGCCATCGGTGCCATTTTGAACCTGCAGGCTGTAATTGCCCGGAGCCAGTGCTGCGCCAAGTTCCAGCTCAATCGAATCGGTGTCAAAGCCTGAGGCACAGCCAATGCCGGTGACTTTTGTAATGGTATGGGTGCCGGGAAAGATCGTAAAGTCGGAGCCATTAGCGGCCAGGCTGCTGCATTTTATTTTTTTGCTCAACTTCAACCGGATGGTAGATCCGGCGCAATTGGCTTCGGCAGCTTTCAGGGCAGGAGTGGTGGGATCGGTAATCTCAGCCGAGCCGCCATTGAAAGAAAGGCTGTAGCCGCTTTGTGAATCGGTAAAATGACTCACCAAAAGCAGGTAGGTATGCCCTTCTTGAAGGGTAGGCATAGCCGCAAAAGAATTTCTGTTTTGAGTGGGGTCCGAAGCGCACTGTATAAAGTTCACCCCTGAAGCAGATGCTCCTGTATTACCATACGTGCCTGCCCAATTACCGGTTACCACCAAAGACGGATCGGTAAAGACGGCATTGGGATCCTTACCGGTAATGTCGTAGAGCTGCCAGTCGTAATCATCACCCTGGTTATTGGGCTTGATCAAAAAGCCAAGAGTTCCGCTTTTGTAACAGGTAAACCGGTACCAAAAGGGATTTTTATCCTGATAAAGCACCCCGCCGCTTGAAGAACAACCCGGCACGTTCAGGGTATGGGAAACACATATGGGAACAGTTGTTTGCTGAAAAACACGGGTACCGCAAACCGGAAATGCCGTGGAGGGGGTCTGCCCCGGCGTGGTGCAGGTTTGGGCCATCAGCATATGGCTAAGCGCAAGAAAAAACAAAAAAGTCAATATCCGTTTCATAAACAGTGTTGCAGCCGAGCTATGGCTAACATGAGCTTGCAAATATCCAAAATGCTGCACAGTAAGCTAATAAATAAATGCTAAAGAGGCATATATTGGTTTTAGCGGCTGACCCCGAGGGATAGGGCAAGACAGATCTGACATAAAAAATGAAAAAATGGCAATCATGAGATTGTTCTTTTCAAAATGGAAGAGCTGCAACTGTCAAAAACTGAAATTTTTGCACTTTTTTCCCCGTGGCACACAATTAGCCTACATTTGCCGCCCGACGTCCGTTGGGCTTCTGAAAATTTTTCATTAAACCAAAAATTCATAAAAATGGCTAACAAAGTAAATGTTACCCCTTTGCACGACAGAGTGATTGTAAAGCCGGCTGCAGCAGAAGAAAAAACTGCCGGCGGTATCATTATTCCTGACACAGCTAAAGAAAAGCCCCAGCGTGGTACTGTCATTGCTGCCGGCCCCGGTAAAAAAGACGAGCCCGTAACCGTTAAAGAAGGAGATACCGTTTTATACGGAAAATACGCCGGTACCGAAATCTCTATCGATGGACAGGACTACCTGATCATGAGAGAAAGCGATATCCTGGCGATCGTGTAATGATCAATTTATTTGATATATAATCAACAAACAATCAAAAATCAAAATACGTTATGGCAAAACAATTGTTTTTCGACACTGATGCCCGTAATAAAATGAAGAAAGGCGTTGACACGCTGGCCAACGCTGTAAAAGTTACATTAGGTCCTAAAGGCCGTAATGTGGTGATTGAAAAAAAATTCGGCGCACCTTCTGTTACTAAAGACGGGGTGAGCGTTGCAAAAGAAATAGAGCTGGAAGACGGCATTGAGAACATGGGCGCTCAAATGGTAAAAGAAGTGGCTTCCAAAACGGCTGATGTTGCCGGTGACGGTACCACTACCGCTACGGTTTTGGCCCAGGCCATCATTACCGAAGGCTTGAAAAACGTAGCTGCCGGTGCCAACCCAATGGATTTGAAACGCGGCATTGACAAGGCTGTAAAAGTAGTTGTTGAAAATCTGCGTTCCCAATCGCAAACCGTAGGAAACGACAACAAAAAAATTGAGCAGGTTGCTACCATCTCTGCCAACAACGACAGCGAAATTGGTAAACTGATTGCCGAAGCCATGGAAAAGGTTTCCAAAGATGGGGTGATCACCATTGAAGAAGCCAAAGGAATTGAAACCACTGTTGATGTGGTAGAAGGGATGCAGTTTGACCGCGGTTACATTTCTCCTTACTTCGTAACCAACAGCGAGAAAATGGAAGCCGAACTGGATAATCCTTATATCCTGATCTACGACAAAAAGATCAGCAGCATGAAGGACATCCTGCACATTCTGGAAAAAGTAGCCCAGCAAGGCGCTCCTTTGCTGATCATTTCTGAAGACCTGGAAGGTGAAGCCCTGGCTACCCTGGTTGTCAATAAATTGCGTGGCACCCTGAAAGTAGCTGCAGTTAAAGCTCCGGGCTTTGGCGACCGCAGAAAAGAAATGCTGCAGGACATTGCCATTCTGACAAAAGGTATTGTTATTTCTGAAGAGCAGGGATACAAACTTGAAAATGCTGACCTGACTTATTTGGGTAAGGCAGAAAGAGTGGTGATTGATAAAGACAACACAACTGTTGTTGGCGGCAAAGGTGAAAAAGATGCCATTCAGGGCCGCATCAATCAAATCAAATCTCAGATTGAAAACACCACTTCTGACTACGACCGCGAAAAACTGCAGGAGCGTTTGGCTAAATTAAGCGGCGGTGTGGCTGTATTGAACGTAGGAGCGGCTACCGAAGTAGAAATGAAGGAAAAGAAAGACCGTGTGGATGATGCCCTGCATGCAACCCGTGCGGCTGTAGAAGAAGGTATTGTGCCTGGTGGTGGCGTAGCTTATGTTCGTGCTATTGAATCTCTGGCCAACCTGCAAACAGTCAACAGCGACGAAGCTACCGGTGTTCAGATCGTTCGTCGTGCCCTGGAAGAGCCGCTGCGTCAAATCGTAGAAAACTGCGGTATCGAAGGCAGTGTGGTAGTGAACAAGGTAAAAGAAGGCAAAGCCGACTACGGCTTTAATGCCCGTACAGAAGAGTACGAAAACCTCATTGGTGCCGGTGTGATTGACCCAACCAAGGTTAGCCGTATTGCTCTGGAAAATGCTTCGTCTATTGCCGGTATGTTATTGACTACCGAATGTGTGATAGCCGACAAACCAGAACCCAAGGCTGCAGCCGGTGCTCCTGCCGGAATGCCAGGCATGGGCGGTATGGATTATTAATCGCCGGTTCAGAATACCTGAAAACTTTTTAGGTTATAGAAAAAGCCCCACTACATGTAGTGGGGCTTTCTTATGGAAGCCGGTTTTTTCGTTTTTGATTTCTTAAAAAAACGGCTGCTTGTTCTATTTGAACGTAAAAGTTGTAACTTGTTGTCATCCACCCACACTGTTTCCTAAGATGACATCATTTCTGGCCTCTTGCTGAGGCAATCCTACCCTCCGAAAGTGTACCCTTTATCTATTCATTCAAAACCAATTTTATGCTGTACAAAATGCTTCAATGGCTGAGAGCCAGGTTTACCGGAACGAAAAAAGTTAAGGCTGGTTTCGATAAGGACAATCCCTTCCTGATTTTATAAAATGGATCAGTTCATTTTTGTTTTACTTCCTTCTTAATGCTGCGATACAACCTCGTATCGCAAGAGCAAGTCTTGCGCTTTTATCCTCACCTTTCCTAATCTCCAACGGCAAAATTTTGATGGCTTTAATGGTAGATGACCTCTGGCAATTAGAAATTTTCCTTCATTTTGAAGAGGCTGCTTTGACAGCCCAATCTTGAGGAAGTTCCTTCTTTTGTGGTTGCTGATATTGCCCTTGTTTCTTTTTTCAAAATGGTTCGACAGGGTAGCTTTGTCCGGGTTACCAGCAGGCCACGTGGATCTGCATAAATTTTTTTCATTAAAAAGTTCGTATTATGATCCTATTTTATACTTTCGTACCAGTATTACACCAGATAGGAATCCGGTTTCCTACCTTACCTGTTAGTCTTTCCGGAGAAGAACCACGGTATCCTGGCCGGAAAGTATGTCTGCCCTTGCAGATATTCGGGTTGAAGCCAACTACTATACAAATGAATTGCAAACCCCATCACGTGTGGGGTTTTTTTATGGCTGCACTATTTTTTTATTGTACTTTTTTTGCATCTGCCTGGCTGCCAGTCAACGCCTCGTTTCTCATTTCATTTCGTATGTTGTTTTCCGTAAGTCGGAAACATAAAAGCAATAACCATTGCAACAATTTTGTGGTGCTTTAATCTTTTTAAAAAAACGGTAGTCTATGGTCTCAATTTTGCATAGAAGCCATACGCTTTTAAAGGCAGGAAGTAAACCGTTTAAATAAGATTGTAAACATCAACCCTAAATAGTATCGTTTATGAAAACAAAATTTCTGACATTGATTCTGTGCGCTTTTGTTGTAAAATTTTCTCATGCGCAATCCGGCGGTCGTATTCAAGCCGGTATCAACCTGGCGAATATCTCGGTTACCAACAGCGGCAGGGTAGATGATGCCAACATGCTGAGCAGCTTCCAGGCCGGCATCATCGGCGACCTGCATTTGGGAACTATGCTGTATTTACAGCCTGGTATTCTTTTTACCGGTAAGGGCTCTAAAGTGCAAAGAGGAACCCAAGGCGCAAGCGGGTATTACCGCCAAACATTTAATCCACATTACCTGGAAATCCCAGCCAATCTGGTGGTGAAGGCGCCGCTGGGCACCGCCACTAAATTTTTTGCAGGCGCCGGTCCGTATCTGGCCATTGGCGTGGGCGGAAAAACCAAAACAGAAGGTCAAACCATCCTGGGTGTTCGGTACAACAACGAAAAGAAAATAAAGTTTTCCGATGACGATCCCTCCACGCTGAACGAAGAAGAAGGTGCCGGCTTCGGTATTGTAAAACGCTTTGATTATGGAGCAAATGGCACTGTTGGCATTGAAGGAAAATCTGTTGTACTGAGTGCAAGCTATGGATTCGGCCTGGCCAAGCTGCAATCCGGAGCCAACAACTCAGAAAACAATAACAATAAAAACCGCGTCCTGAGTTTTACCATCGGATTTAAGTTGTAAGCAGCTGGCGGCAATACAGAAAAAACGTTCTTGTGTCATTCACAATAAATAATCACCGTCCATCATAATGAAACGAAAGGCTTCGTTAACAAACTTAGATTTGCATATCTCATGTGCATAAACTATTTGTGCGCACGGCCCCTGTTTTTACAGGGGCCTTTTCTTTGAAGTCACCGGCCATCATCTTGACAAATCTTTTCCTCTCAAAAGAAAATATTTCTTGCGCAGAATGCATAGGCTGGGCAACAAGCCCAACCTCTGACCCAAAACATCTTTGCTCCTTATCTTCGCGGCATGCAAATAATGAAATGGCTGTCCCTCACTGCTCTCGCAGTGCTGCTTGTGAGTTGTTTTCTTCCCTGGGCAAGCATTGAACACAGAGGCATTACCGTAACGGGCTTTCACGCCGAAGCCATGGGGCTGGGAAAACCCGGTCTGCTCCATGTTATCTTTTCTTCACTAATTCTGTTTTTTTTATTGTTGAACAAGATCTGGAGCTTTCGGACAGCATTTTTTCTTTCCGCTTTTAATATTGCCTGGGGCGTACGCAATTTCATTACAGTGTCCACCTGCAGCGGAGGCGAATGCCCGACCAAACACCTGGCGTTGTATGTTGTTTTAATAGCACCTGTGCTGGCGACCATATTGATGTTGCTGATTGAAAAAAAGGTAGAACAGGGTAAGTAATCAATACCCGCTGCTGCTGCATGGCTCCAGGTACTGCAGCTTTTGCTAAAACAAGCACTATTTTTTGTTCTTAAAATCGCCCCGTTTCCAGGCCTGTATAAACTCGGACCAGGCGGCCGGGTTAAATATATTCATGGGTGGTATTTGCCCCGTGTAGGTTGCTTTGTTGGCAATATTGCGGAATTGAAGATTGGACGCCTCACTGCCATCGGCCGGCAATGTATTCATCAGCACCCGGCGCTTGGCCGCGTCGTTATTGCGGCGGGCTATTTCAATATCATCGTCCGGAACCTTGGTGCTCACAAAATCTCTTTCAAACTGCTGCGGTGTGGGCCGGGGCCGGATAATGGTTGCCGGCAAATAGTTCGTGTCTTCTACCATTAACTGCACCACGCTGTATTGGTTGCCCTCCAGATTGGAAGGAATGGTAATGACCTTGGGTTTATAGCTGACGTGGGAAAATTCTATGACATCGCCCTTTAATACAACAATTGAAAAAACCCCCTGATTGTTGGTAATGGTCCCGCGGTGGGAGTTGCGGATGGTAACACTTACCGCAGGAATTCCTACCAGGCTGTCGGCGGTCATTACAATCCCATATAATTGTACCACCGAGTCTTTTACCGTTTCAAACTGCGCATGGGATTGTTGGGTAAATCCAATACCAAAAAGCAGTAGCAGGGGTAGAATTTTTTTCATCTCTCCAAAAATAACGGTCTATTAATTATATGCCGAAAGACGCATGTTTGTTTCGCCTAACTTTGCGACTTCATTAACAAATGCTAATATGACCAAAGATAATGTGTTACAGGCTTTGAGTACCGTGCAGGAACCGGACCTTGGAAAAGACATCGTCACCCTCAATATGGTAAGGGATATTGCCATTGATGGCCATTATGTTTCGTTCACCATAGTGCTGACCACGCCAGCATGCCCCTTAAAAGAACGCATTAAAAATGACTGCATAAATGCTATAAAACAAAAATATAAAGACGCTCTGGTAAAGGTTGATTTCACCTCCAGCACATCTACCATTCGGGCCGACAAGAGCTCGGTACTACCCGGCGTTAAAAACATCATTGCCGTGGTGAGCGGAAAGGGTGGGGTGGGCAAGAGCACGGTTTCGGCCAACCTGGCCCTGGCTTTGGCTCGAAACGGCGCTTCGGTGGGCTTGCTCGACGCCGATATTTACGGCCCCAGCGTACCCATCATGTTTGGCGTTCGCGGAGAAAGACCCATGATGACCGAAGTGAATGGCAAAGGCATGATTGTTCCGCTGGAGCGCTACGGCATCAAACTTCTGAGCATTGGTTTGCTGGTGGATGAAAAAAACGCCGTGGTATGGCGCGGCCCCATGGCCAGCAATGCCGTTCGGCAGTTTATTACCGATGTTCATTGGGGCGAACTGGATTACCTGGTAATTGACATGCCTCCGGGAACGGGAGATATTCATTTAACCCTGATGCAAACGGCCCCGGTTACCGGCGTGGTGGTGGTGACCACGCCACAGGATGTGGCCCTGGCCGATGCCAAAAAAGGAATTGCCATGTTTGGACAAGCCCAGATGAATGTTCCCATTATTGTCCTGGTAGAGAACATGAGTTATTTCACCCCGGCCGAGTTGCCCGATCATAAATACTACATTTTTGGTAAAGAAGGCGGAAAGAAACTGGCCGAAGAATACGATCTGCCCTTTTTAGGACAGATCCCGCTGGTGCAAAGCATCCGGGAAGGCGGCGATATTGGCGTGCCGGCTATGATGAACGATGACGAAATCAGCAAAAAAGCCTTTATTGAATTTGCCGGTGTGGTGGCCCGCAGTGTTTCCATGCGCAATGCACACATGAAAAGTGAAGAGATTGCCGAAGTGGTAGAATAAGGATCTAAGCATTTGCTTATCTTTAAAACCTACCAAAGTTTCTGCTATGAAATCTTTACTCGCTTTTATTTGTATTTGCTTTTGCTTTCAAAATGCATGGGCTCAAAAAACCAAAACATTCAAGGTAAAGCCCGGCGAAAAAGTTGTCGATGCCATTCCCAAAGATGACAAATACTCTTACCCAGAATTCATGATGGGAAATGTGCATTACAGAAGCGGCGAGCATTACCCGGCCAAACTAAATTACAATTCCCTTTTCCAGGAAATGCAATTTATAGACAGCAAAGGTGATACCCTTTCGCTGGTTAATGCCATGACGATAAAGCATATCATTATCAATACGGATACGTTTTTTTATGATAAAAGCTATTTGAAACTGTTAGCCGCTTATGGTAAAATAAAACTAGCTGGTAATGAACTCATCACGTTCGCCGACAGGCAGAAGGTGGGAGGTTTTGGCGAAGAAAGTTCTGCCCGAATTGATACGTACAAATCACTCCAGGTGGGTCCTACTTTTACGGAGTTGGTGGCAAAGGAAGTGCTCACGTTTGTAAAAAGAACCGTTTTTTATCTGGGCGATGAGTTCAACCATTTTAAACAAGCCAGTAAGAAAAGCCTCCTTGATTTCTATCCCTCAAAAAGCAGGGAAATAAAAAACTATTTAAAAGAAAACAAAGTGGATTTTTCCAATCAGGATGATTTGGAAAAAATGATTGCTTTTTTAAATGGCCAATAAGCTGCAAGCAAATCAAAATGTACAACTTCTCTTCTTTCAAAGAAAAAGATCCACAAGTAGTTCTGGATTTTATCCGCCAGCATCCTTTTGCTTTAATAGCCGGTTGTGATGAAAACAACCGGCCGGTAGCGACACAAATTCCGGTGTTTATCGAGCGGCGAAATCACAAACTTTACCTGACCGGCCATATGATGAAACAGACAGACCATCACAAGGCCTTTCAGAAAAACCCCAATGCACTTTGCATTTTTACCGGTCGGCATACCTATGTAAGCGCCACTTGGTACGCCAACCCGCATCAGGCATCTACCTGGAATTACATGTCGGTACATGTAAAAGGCGTACTCCGGTTTTTGAATGATGCAGGCCTGATTGAGGTTTTGAGAAAAACCAGCCTGCATTTTGAAAACAACGACCCTCGCTCCACAACCACTTTTGATAATCTTCCGGCCGATTACACCAACCGCTTGATGAAAGCCATTGTTGGTTTTGAAATAGAGGTGGAAGAAATCGATAACGTTTTCAAACTAAGTCAGAACAGAGACCCCGAAAGCTATCAAAACATTATTGAACACTTAGAAGAGCAGGAAGATGGAGATGCAAAAGCCATTGCTGCGGAGATGAAGAAGAGGGAGGGGGATTTGTTTTCTAACTAACCCTGATGCCAGTCATTACTGCTTGCAAAAAAGGCTGCTTCGTGTTTGAAGCAGCCTTTTTTATATTGTTTGCATATGCCTTGTTCCGGCATGGCCGTTTACATGCCGCCCTTGCGTATGGGCGAGCGGGGTTCGGGCCATTCAGCGGTCGCTCCGGTGCGGATATTTACCGGTAAAACCGATTTTTCGCGGGAAGTGGTTTGCGGGTCTTCGCTGGCCATATAGACCAGGATAGCCGTTAAAATGGCATTGCTGCGAACATCGTCAAATACAATTTTATCGTAGGTATCGCGGTTGGTATGCCAGGTATAGGAGCCGTACAGCCAACTATTGGAGCTGAGCGAAAAGGCCGGTACGCCGGCCGCCACAAAGGAGGCATAATCGCTGCCCCCGCCGCCCGGCGTACCCGGAAAACGGGTTTCAATATGCTGGCGGATACCGGCCGGCACGGCAGCCAGCCAGCGGCCAATATAATCGTAGGCATGCAAAAAGCCCTGGCCCGAAATGTTCACCACGCGGCCGGTGCCATTGTCCTGGTTAAACACGGCCTGCAGGTTTTTTACAATTTCGGGATGGTCTTCCACAAAGGCGCGGGAGCCGTTCAGACCCTGCTCTTCACTGCCCCAATGCCCTACAAGAATGGAGCGTTTGGGGTTGGGATAGATCTTTTTCAGGATACGCATGGCTTCCATCATAACCAGCGTACCGGTGCCGTTATCGGTGGCGCCGGTACCGCCGTCCCAGGAGTCGAAGTGGGCCGACAAAAGCACATATTCATCCGGCTTTTCCGTACCCTTAATTTCGGCAATGGTATTGTAGGTGGGCACCATGCCCAGCTCTTTCGAATCGGCCCGCAGGCTGATTTTAGGTGCACTGCCGCTTTCGGCCAGGCGGTACAGCAGGCCGTAGTCTTCCAGCGCCAGATCCAGCGTGGGCACTTTCCGGGTGTTGGCTCCAAAAATTTTATTCACGCCAAAACCCGCCGACCAGTTGGAGGTAATAACGCCGGCAGCCCCGGCTTTTTCCAGGGCGCCCGGCAAGGTGCGGGCCGTATAGCCTGTTTTTTGAATGCGCTGGGTCCAGGCCTGCGTTTGAGCAGTTCTGGCTTTTTTCATTTTTTCTACCGACTCGGAGGTGCCAAACTCCTGCCAGTTATAGTCGGGCCGCCCGGTAGGCTGGTTCATCGAAATCAGCACAAACTTTCCTTTCACGGCCGGCAGCCATTTTTCAAATGCAAGGGAGTCGGATACATCGGCCAGAATGATAACCTCGGCTGTAACGGTTTTGCCACCGGTAGAGGGACTCCAGGCCAGCTGGGTACCTTCCAGGGTTTTTACCCAGGGATGCACCATGTCAATATGGGTAACGCCCCGCTGCCAGCCACGCCATTCGCCCCATTTTTCGTTGCGGGCCGCAATGCCCCAGGAGGCATATTTAGCAACCGCCCAGTCGTTGGCCTGTTTCATTTGCGGAGTGCCCACCAGGCGGGGCCCAATGCCATCCATAAGCTCGTGGCCCAGCTTTTCAAGCTGCGAGTTTTCCGTGGCTTCCTTAACAATGCGGTTAACAATTTCCGAATCGTTGCGTTGCGCCACACAAATGCTTACCGGCAACAGCAACCAAATGAAAATGGATTTTTGCAGTTTTTTCATATCGCCTTTTTAGAGTCAGAGTAAACTTCGAATATAAGCAATCTTCGATAAGGCCCGGCCCGCTTGCTCTGCGATACTAAAAGGTGACGCCTTTTTGCGGCAGCCAAGCAATCTCATTTTGGCAAGCGCTTCTTTGTTCACGTCCACAGCATACACAACACTGCTGGGTAAAAGAGAAGCAAATGCCTGTGTAAACAAACCACCGCCACAACCAAGATCGGAGCTGAGAAATTTTGATTGAGCAAGACGAATGCGAAAGAATGGATCAGGGCATCGCAGTCGGAAGAAAACTCATCGGGAGAGGAGTGTAATTGGCAAGTTTTCTGCTTGAAAATAAAGGATGCTTTTAGATTGTATTCTTACCTGTATGATGGAGCTGAGATGACAGGCATTGAACCGCAGCGTAAACGGAAAACGCCGTTTGTGCGGCTTGTGTACGCTTTTGGGAGCTAGGAAGTAGGATTTAAGAACACTGTATTTTATAAGCCGCAAAGCTGAATGGGCCGCCAGAGTTTAACAAGCATGTACACTCTTTAAAGTCTTCTTTATGAAATACTTGGTTCTCCTGGGCCGAATTTTGTATTCTTTAATTTTTCTATTCTCTATCGGCAATCATTTTTCCGCTTCCGGGGTTCAATACGCAGCCAGTAAAGGTGTACTGATGCCCTCTGTGCTGGTACCCCTGGCTGGAGTTATCGCATTTGCAGGCGGATTGAGCATTTTGTTGGGATACAAAGCAAGATTAGGCGCCTGGTTGCTTGTACTCTTTTTGGTTCCGGTAACGCTGATGATGCATAACTTCTGGACCTTAACCGACCCCATGATGCGTTCGATGCAGCGGGTCATGTTTCTGAAAAACCTTTCTATGCTCGGCGGCGCTCTGTTCATTGCTTATTTTGGCGCAGGCCCACTTAGTTTGGATTCAAGATCCGGAATCCATAAGTCTTAGCTGTTTTATGGCTTGGTATCCTCCGGTTGCTTTTGCCAGGGAAACTTACCTTCGATTTCTACCTCTATGGATAAGCTCAAAAATGTCCTTATAAGAACAATGATAGCCAGGGTTAAAACCCGTTCCATTGTAGGTTCGGTTACTACGGTGGCAATGATGTCCCCAGCCACTAAAATCTCAAGTCCTAAAAGAATTCCTTTGCCTAATTCCCGTCTGAGAAATTTATAATTGCGAGGCTCGATATTTTGAAGCGTAAACAGAAACCTGATCAACGCTATCAAAACACCGAAAACAATTGTTGCTACACCTATTGCTTCTATGACGCGGGCAATATAGCCAATATATAATTTAACGGCATCCATAGATTCAATTGTGAGCTGACCAATTACTGCTGATGGTGAAGCATTGTGCTGTTTTGGGCTTCATCTATTCGCCGCCCCGGCGACGGCTGCTGAACGAAGAACTAAAGTAGAAATTTTATTCAAAAGCTTGATAGTAAATGTCAAGCTGGAACAAAAGCTGAGCAGGAAACCAAATGATGGAAAACGCTATCCGTCTGCCCCGAAATACCATAAGTGTTATTCCTTAAAACACCTGGGTGCAACTAGTTATTAAAAGGAATTTTTGGCATTTGGGTTTTTTAGCTAAAGCATTCCGCTGTAAAATTGCCATTTAATGCCTGTAGCATTGCCCCGATCCGTTCCTGTGAATGAGAAAAACTGCATTGACCATATTATACTCCTGTTTTTGCCTTTTACTGCAAGCTCAAACTACTGACCTTCCTGGCCCCACTGCTAATTTACAAACCCTGCCAGCCGGCAGCTATGTCATTGCAATGGATAATACGTTGCAAACAAACAGCACCGGCGATTTTAACCTGAAAGCCTACGGCCTTATTGTTTACCTGCTAAACAACAACGTTCGGATAAAATGGTCCATTAAAGCCGGAAAAGCGAAGGACGGAGTGGACTTTACCGCTACGGCAGAACAAATAAAGCCAACCCTGGTTTCAGGCGGAGTTTCCAGAGATTTTAAAGCCGGCCCTTTTTTGATCTTATCTTCTGATACTTCCGGGGTGGCTTCCCTCATTGATGCTTTTTATGCCGCCAATGCGTTAACCGGAGCAAACCGCCCACAGGTTTATCGCTTAACGGCAAGTGCAAGCAATGTGGACATACGTTACGATCTTAAAGGCTTTCGTCCCAAAGCGGCCATTCTTACCGACGGCGGCAATCAAAAATTCCATCTCGAGTATATGACAGCGGCGGCTATTCCTTTAGAAAGTTATGCAACCTCTATGGGAACAGACCTTCTTACAAACTGCTTCACCTTTGCTTCGGAGCCCCACAACAACAAATCCGGTCCGGCCGTCAATAATGCCATCAGTGCCATCAAGGATTTTGTCACCAAAGGCGGAAATTTCCTGGCGCAATGCGAGGCTATTGCCAACTATGAAAATAATCCACTCGGCCGCTTTCAAACTACGGGCGGCATCACCATATCAAACGCAAAGATTGGAAGCACTCTTACCTACCCCAATCCGGATTTGAGCTTCTCCCAATTTGAAGGAGTCTATAATGCAGACTACGGCGGGAGTTTAAAAAGCTGGAAAATAACAGGCACTGCCACCAATAACGAGCACAATCACGCCACGGGAACCGGGACGAACACCGACGTCATTGGAACCAGTGTATCCAAGCACTATTATGGTAAAGGCGGATTGGTTTTTTACCTGGGCAATCATTCATTCTCTGCCAGTTCTTTGGATGGCATCAATGGCATCCGCATGTACATGAATGCGTTTCTTACTCCTTCCAACACCAACTGCCCGGTACTGGTATTTATACCGCTGGGGTTGAAACTGATACATTTTTCGGGAAGTAACGCAAACAATAAAACAGTTTTAGACTGGACCGTTTCAAACAATGAATGGGTTCAGCAATTTGTAATTGAGAAGAGCAAAGACGGCGTTATATTCAGTCCGGTGAATACGCTACAACCGTCAACAAAGCCGGGATTGGAATCGTACCGTTCCTTGGAAATTCAAAGCGCAGCAAAAACATTTTACCGGATCAAAATTTCAGACAGGCAGGGCAACATCCAATATTCTTCGGTACTC
Source organism: Bacteroidota bacterium (assembly GCA_023392575.1). Classification (GTDB taxonomy): domain Bacteria; phylum Bacteroidota; class Bacteroidia; order Chitinophagales; family Chitinophagaceae; genus Flavisolibacter. The sequence goes on from JAEVYV010000391.1 coordinate 13,740, forward strand.
AGGTTGTCAGCCGAGTCTGAAACCTTGCCTTACCTCAATGTGTTGCATGCACCCGGCAGGGATGATCTTTTAATAGGTTATTACAGCAACAAGAACAACACCCTCAGCATCCGTCTTTTTAATGCAATGGGTGCAATGGTTTATTCAGGCAAACATCAGGTTGTTGAAGGCATGAACACTCTCTCGGTTCCGGCCCATATAGCACGCCGAAAAGGGCTTTACTTTATCGAAACCCTAACCGCAGATCATATTTCTCTTAAAGCGAAAGTTCCAATTTTTTAAAGCACTTTGAAATATTTCAAATTTAAAGCCCCCTTACTTGGCTTTAAATTTCTTGAAGGAGCTAATACTAAATGCAGGGCAGCGGCCTTCACACAAGGCAATACTGAGACGAATTGGAAAGAGGAAAGCCTCCGCCAAGGCATTTTAAAGTAGGGGCCAATTTACATAACCAACCCTGAGCCGGCAGTTGCTCCGTCATAAATTCATCGTCGCAAACCCGTTTTGTGCCGGGCAATAAAAAAGGCAGGGAAATTCCTGCCTTTGTCGTGTTCTAATATGATTACATCAATATCCCGGGTTCTGCACCATTTTTGGGTTCAGATCCAGCTCGGGCTGCGGAATCGGGAACAGTAGGTGATGTGGGTCGATCACGTATGCGTTTGCCGCCAGGAAGGGCTGCTCCTGTTTGATCACCTTACCAAAAGCATTGATCACTTCCAGAGCACGGCCGGTTCTGAGCAGATCCGTCCAGCGATGGTTCTCAAAGGCCAGCTCCACGCGGCGCTCGTGAAAAATAATATCCCGTAATTGATCGGCGTTGGTGGTGGTAATATCCGGCAATCCAGCCCTTCTTCTTACCTTGTTGAGGGGTACCAGCGCATCGCCCGATTTACCCTGTTCGTTCAAGGCTTCGGCCAGCAGCAGCAAGGCATTGGCATACCGATAGACGGGGACATTGTCACTGGAACCGGTAGGTGCCGGCAATGGGGAATGGAGGTATTTTTTTATGTAGGGAACGCCTGTTTTGCCCGGCGCCGGTGTATAGTTCGCCACGCTCTTTACTGCCGAATACACAAAGTAACTGCTGGCATTATAGGTGCCCTCGATGATGCCGATGGAGGCATCGAGGCGTTTGTCGCCCGGTTCAAAATCCTTAATTAAGTCTGATGACGGCGTGTTCCAACCACCTGTACCCGTATTGTTGATGGAGATGCCGGTAAGCAGTTTGGTATCGGTGCTTCTGGGCAGGAAGTGGAAGGATAAGGCATTGGGCGTAGCGCCGGTTACCGTGCCGCCCAGGAACTGGATCTCAAAAACCGATTCGCGGCTGTTTTTGTTCGCAGGCGAAAAGGCGTCTTCATAGTTGGCATTCAAATCATAGCCCATGCTTTGCATGCTGTTTAACAGCACTTCGGCTTCACTCCATTTTTTTTGTACGGCATACACTTCAGCCAGCAATAAGGTGGCGGCTCCTTTGGTGGCCTCACCGGTCTGCGGGAATTTGGCTGGTGCTTTTAGTAATTTGATGGCATCCGTTGCATCGGCGATAATCTGCTTGTACACCTCTTCTACGCTAGCTCGTTCCCGGAAGGCGTCTTCGGCCCTGGTTACTTCATGAAGGAATAAAGGCACGCCGCCATACAAGCGAACCAGCTTAAAATAGTTCAATGCCCTGAGAAATTTTACCTGGCCTTCCAGATCGGCTTTGGCCGCGTCGGGAATGTTGGCCGCAGGCAGCCGGTCAATCACAATGTTGCAGCGGGCAATACTGTTATAACTGTGCTGCCAGGTAGCATTGGCATAGCTGTTGGTAGACGAGTTGGTAAAGTCTGAAATATCTTCTCACTGCACATAGGCCGTACCGCGGTTGCCGGGGATTGGCTGGTAAATGGTGTTGTCGGAGTGCATTTCAGAAGTAAAGTAGTCGTTAATCAACACATCCCGCAAAGGCGCATATGCGGCGATTACGGCCGATCGAAACTGCGCTTCGGTCTTGTAAAAGTTTCCTGCGGTATAGGAGTCCTCGGGCGTCAGTTGAATAAAATCTTTTTTACAGGATACGGCTACCAGGGCGGTCAGCGTCACTATGGGAATTATTTTTTTCATTTTATCTGGTATCATCGAGTTATTTAATGGTTGTGGTAAAGCCAATGGAAAAGGTTCTGGGGATGGTGTAGGCGTTTTCATCGATGCCCACACCTGCGGTCTGGTCGGCACCGCCTACATTTACTTCGGGGTTCATGCCGGAATAGCTGGTCAGTACAAAGGCCTGTTGTACGGATGCGTAGACCCGGACGTTAGAGAACATACTGTTCTTTACCGGCAGGGTATAGCCCAGGGCTATGTTTTTGGCGGAGAGGTAAGAACCGTTTTCAATCCATTGGCTATTGACCGATCTTCCTAAAGCGGTTGTGCCCGTTTTTGTGCGTGGATAAGCGCCGGAGCCGGGGTTTTCGGGTGAGCGCCAGTAATCCAGGGCCGCAGCCAGGGGTACTCTCGATCCATCCATGTTCGTCTGGTAAGCCCATTTGGCAGCGTTCAGGATCTTTCCACCCACAGAATAGGTCATGTCTACATTCAGGTCGAAGTTTTTATAGGAGAATGAATTGACCAGTCCTCCGGTGAACGTAGGTGTCGGGTCGCCAATAAAGGTGCGGTCATTTACATCGTCGATGACGCCATCTCCGTTAATGTCTTTCACTTTTATGGTACCGACATCAGACCTCCCATTCGGATTGGACGGCGTGCTTAGATAGGTAGCTGAATTTTTCAGATCGGCTTCATCCCTGTATAAGCCCTCGAACACAAAACCATAGAATTCGCCCAGCGAATGGCCCACTTCCTGGCGGTAATAATCCGAGGTAACGGTGTTGTTCCTCCGAATAAAACCAGGATCGACCAGCTTCGTGATCCGGTTGCGGTCAAAGGACAGGGCCAGGTTGGTGTTCCATTTGAATTCACCCAGAAGGTTTTTTGAACTGATGGTAAATTCATGCCCCCACATTTTCAGCTCGCCCACGTTAAAGATGATCTGTGAAAAGCCCGAGGATACGGGGATTTGGCGTTGCTGAATCAAACCATCGGTTATTTTGTGGTAATAGTCGTAGGTCAGGTTCACCCGGTTGTTCAAAATGCCCAGCTCGAGACCTATGTCAAACTGTTTGTTCCGTTCCCATCCCAGGTCGTTGTTGGCCAGGCGGTTGATGGTTTGCCCTTGCGTGATCGTGTTATTGAAATTATAATAGTAGGTACCGATCGTGGCCTGCGGATCGTAATTACCAAAGAAGTTATTGCCCGTTAACCCGTAGCTGGCCCGCAGCTTCAGAAAGTCGACCGGCTTTACGTTTTCCATAAAGTTTTCATCGCTGACCACCCATCCTGCGGAAATAGAGGGGAAATTACCCCATTGCCTGTCGCTGCCAAACCGGGAAGAGCCATCCCGACGAAGCGCAGCCGAAATCAGGTATTTCTTTTTGTAGTTGTAATTGATCCGCCCCATGGTGGATAAAAGGGCATAAGCACTGGCCCCGCTGCTGCCCGTAATGCTTGTGTCGGCGTTCAAATACTCAATATCATCACTGGTAAAACCAAGGCCCGTGAGAGAATTGCTATACGTGCTGAATTTTTGTGCCGCATAACCGGCTAGTACATCAATGGTATGATCGTTGCCCAGGGTTTTATTATTCGCAAGGTTGGCTTCCGCTGTCCAGGAGCCGTTATCCACGGCCGAACTGGTTCCTGTGGTTTGTCCCTGCGTTCCGGTTACCAGGCCCGACTGAAAATACTTCCTTGTTTCGGCGCCCTTGTCTATGCCCACATTCGTTTTCAGGCTGAGACCAGGCAGGAACTCATAGTTCAGATAGGCACTCCCCAGTATTCGTGTCGTATAGTAGTCGTCGTTGGTCAGCTCGTAGGTTGCCAGGGGATTGATATAAGCCACCATTCCGGGCGAATGCACATTCCGCACAAAACTGCCATCCGGATTGTAGGGCGAAACCAGCGGGCTGGCCTCGAAAAACCGCTCAAAATATCCACCCACCCCGTCGGTGTTCATCCGGTTGTTATGATCGATGCGGTAGCTGGGGGCCAGATTCACGCCCAGCTTTAATTTGTTGTTGCTTAAGCTAACGTCGTGGTTTAAACGTAAAGAAAACAATTTCGAGCTGTTGTTGATGATCACCCCTTGCTGCTCCTGGTATCCGGCCATCAGCGATGTGGATGAATTTTCCCGGGCCGATTGCACCGTCAGGTTGTAATTCTGAATGGGAGCCGTACGCGTCATCAGCTTAAACCAGTTGGTGCCTTCTCCATATTGTTCCGGATTCTCATAGGCCGCTTTGTAATCGGCCGGAATGGTATAACCCGGCTCGTATAGAAGCGCATCTTCGGCTCTTTGTTTCATGAAAGTGGCAAACTCGCGGGCATTCATCGGCCGGGGAAGCCCGCCCGTTGGTATTTTCTGAATTCCATAATTGGCAGAAAACACCACTTTGGGTGCACCGGGTTTAGCACGTTTGGTGGTGATCAGCACCACACCGTTTGCCGCCCTGGACCCGTAGAGTGAGGAGGCCGAAGCATCTTTCAAAAAACTAAAACTTTCAATTTCTGCCGGATTGATGTTGTTGATGCTTCCGGTAATCGGTGTGCCATCGATCACAAATAATGGCTGGTTACCGGAATAGAAGGAAGCGGCTCCGCGAACGATAAAGCCAATGCCTCTTCCTGGCTGACCGCTATACTGCGATACCTGGACCCCGGCAACCTTTCCCTGTAATTGCTGGCCAAACTGCATTACCGGCATGTCCTGCAGTTTGCGGGCATCCACGGAGGCCACCGACCCGGTTACCTCCCGCGATCGTTGTTTGCCGTAACTGATTGTTACTTCCTGTAATTGCGTGTTGGCTGCCGATAAGTGGATGTTTAGAACTGTCGGCGTATTTTCCGTTACTTTAACTCCTTTGATCTCCGAAGGGGTATGCCCTACATAAGTAGTGACAATTGTGTAGGTACCTGCCGGCACCTGGAGCAGGTAGTTTCCATTCTTATCGGATTGGGTACTGTACTGGGTGCCCGGCACTGCAATAGTTGCTCCCGAAAGAACTTCGTTCCCCGAGGTTACCTTACCCCGGATCTTTCCCTGCTGCTGCCCAAATGCGGTCTGGCACAACGACAGTATAAGTAATAATTGCAATAATCTCTTTAACGGATGCGCATACCGATGCACACACATGAATGCTTTGTTCATACTTTGAAAAAATGAGTTGATTGAAAAAAAAGAAGTACGCTCTTGCATCATCTAAAATGAGGCAGTCCTACATACAGTGAAGTCTTGGGTTTCAGCCGCAAAAGTGAGTCCGCTGTGTTACAAAATGCTTAAGGCATGGTTACTAAAATGTTACCGTTATGTTACCGTATAACGTAATTGAACAAACGTAAATTTATCTGATGCCATTACTTAACATTCAGGTAATTTTCAACCCGCATTTTTGCCCCTCAACTAGATTGTATTATGAAACGGAGCTTACTGTCTTACAAAAAATTAGTACGCATGGTACTGGGCGCAGGCATTGTATTAACATGCGGTGCCGCCACGCATCAAAACCCTCAGCAGGAAACGGATGATGAATTCTCGATTGCCATACTTCCCGACACCCAATATTATACCTCTGAAAAAAAAGGGGGCAAAAAAGAGATGTTCTTTGCCCAAACAGATTGGATTGTAAAGAACGCCGCAAAGGAAAAGATCGCCTATGTGATCCACCTGGGAGATATTACGGACGACGGTGAAAAATTTCCGCAGCAATGGGTCAACGCAGCCGAGGCCATGTACCGGCTGGAAAAGCCGCAACCCGGTTACCCCCAAGGCGTTCCCTATGGCCTGGCCGTTGGAAACCACGACCAAACCAAAAGCCAGTACCCTTTAAGCGGAAAGACCGACTTATACAATAAATATTTTGGTATCAGCCATTTCAAAAAGAAAAAGTGGTATGGCGGCCATTACCGTAACGACAACGACAGCCATTACGACCTGTTTACGGCTGGCGGCGTGAAGTTTATTGTCATTTACATGGAATATGATTCGTATGATGAGGATATTGAGAACCTGAACAAATGGGCGGCGGCATTGCTGGAAAAACATGCCGACCGGCAGGCGATCCTGGTGAGCCATTCCATGATCCACTTCAATAAAACCCCTGGCACCAATGAAAAGGGATTCCCGGCTTTCAGCAAGCAGGGACAACGCCGCTTCGACCGGCTGAAAATCTATCCCAATGTCATCATGACCCTGTCGGGCCATGTGGGCGACAATGGTGAAGGATATCGCCAGGATGGCTATGCGGGCAATATCATCAAGTCCTTTTTATCCGACTACCAAAGCCGGCCGGATGGCGGGCATGGACTCATGCGCCTGATGACCTTTTCCCGATCCAAAGACCTGATCAGCGTACGCACCTTCTCACCGTATACCGGAGAAGAAGAAAAAGATGCCGACAGTGAATTCACCCTTCCCTGGAGGCATCATACAACGGTCGCCCGCTTCCAGGATTACAATAACGACGGCGTTACGGACCTGACGTTCTTTTCAAAAGGACAATGGACCATCCAGGGCCAGCCGGGCATCACACTGGGCAAAGAAGGCGACATCCCCGCACCGGCCGATTATGATGGCGACGGCAAGACCGATGCGGCTGTATTCCGGCCTTCGGAAGGGAAGTTCTATTTACAAAGCGGCAAGGTGGTCCGTTTGGGCAAGGAAGGCGATATCCCGGTTTGCGGCGACTATGACGGCGATGGCTTTGCCGAAGTGGCCGTGTACCGTCCCGCAACGCTCTCCTGGCATTTTGATGGCCTGGACAGCGTCCGGTTCGGACATAAAAACGGCATCCCGGTACCCGGGGATTATGATGGCGACGGCAGGCTGGACGTGGGCATCTTTCGAACCGACAATTCGCTGTGGCAAACCCCGCTGGGCAATATCCCGCTGCAGGTGCAGCATATTCCGGGCGACATTCCGGTGCCGGGGGATTACGATGGGGACGGCCGAACCGAAATGGCCGTGTACCGTCCGTCGACCGGTGAATGGATCATTGATAAAATGCCTCGTCCGGTAAAACTGGGCGGCAAGGATTACCTGCCGGTGCCGGGCAATTACCGCGGCGGAGGAAAGACGACACCTGCGGTGTACCGCGACGGAAAGATCTATTTACCGGACGGCAGTTCGCTGGAGGCAGCAGATGGCCCCACCAACGAACTGGTCAACTTTCCGCTTAGCGTAAAAATGAAGCCGGTTTAATACAAATTCGTAAAGGGATTAGAGAGTTAGGAAAGGGGAGGTGCTGAAACAGCGTTTGAGCCCATCGGTTTCCCCTACTATACACTTTTCGAATAGGCAGCAGACTCAAAATCTGCCGCCTTTATTTTGTCTGTTTTTCAATTTCCCCTCTCTTCAAAAAAGGGACAAATCATATTATTGATGATTTGTCCCTTTTTCATTTTTGCTGAACTCGGTTTTGAGCCTGCGATGTATTAAAAACTGAATTCCCTTTTGGAATTCGACATGCCTTCGTATTTGCTGTAACAAGTTTCTTCAGCAAACACTTTAAAGCCCCTCTGCTACTTTTAATTCTTTTGAAGTTCATGCAAATACAATAAAATTCGTTTGCCGGAATTCGATAAAAGACATTGAAGCACCAGGAAGCGAAGATGAACCCCTGAGAAACAATCGGGCAGGAAGAGTAGAGTAGGGCCAAAATATACAATCAGCTCAGCATACAGCAGCTTAAGCCCGGCCATTCTACCGAAACATAACAATCAAATAATGCACAAATAACAATTAATTAATGGCACAATCTTCCTTTTGCTAAATCATTCAAATATGAGTGCCAAAATTGTAAGCAGCCTGTTATTCTTTTGGTTAACAGCGCCTGCCATCGCCCAGGAAACCACAGCAACTCTGAATGGCATAGCTACCGATGAAAAAGGCATGGCTATAGCCGGAGCAACCATTGCCTTAAAACACATTCCAACCGGTTTGCAAACGCTGACGCAGACCAACAACAGGGGTATATATGTAATCCCCAATTTGAAACCCGGTGGCCCGTACACGATTACCATTTCCTTCGTCGGTTATCAATCCCAAACCCTAAATAACGTAATGTTAAGTTTAGGCAGTAATCCCGATCAGAATTTTTTGCTTAGAAGCACAGAAAGCACTTTAACCGAAGTGATCGTTACCGGCACAAAAAAACTGCCGGCAGGCGTAACCATTGGCCGGCAGCAATTAGCTTCTTTGCCAACGCTGGGCAGAAGCCTTCAGGATTTTACCCGTCTTACACCGCAATCGAATAACAACGCTTTTGCGGGCACCAATTTCAGGTACAATAATATTACGCTGGATGGTGCTGTAAACAACGATGCCATTAGCTTTAGTAATTCCTTTGGCGGCATTAGTGGCGGCGGGCAGGCAGGTACAGCCGGCTCGGGCACCCGCACAAACCCGTATAGCCTTGATGTGATTCAGGAAGTACAGGTACGACTGACCCCTTATGATGTTAAGCTGGGTAATTTTACCGGCGGAAGTGTGAATGCTGTAACAAAAAGCGGCACCAATCAAATACATGGGTCGGTCTATGGTTATGGGCGTAATCAAGCCCTGGTTGGAAAAAGTATAGATGGCTCCAAAACTAAGATTGGAAGTGATTTTTACGATTACCAAACAGGAGCCATGATTAGCGGTCCGATTGTCCAAAACAAACTGTTTTACATTTTCAATGCCGAGTTCACCCGCCGCCAGGAACCAACGTTTTACAACGCCGGCGAACAAGGCGCTGCCGTCACACAAGCCGAGGCAGAAAGCATCATTGATTTTTTAAAAACAAAATACAACTATGACCCCGGTTCCTATGGCAGAACCACGATCTCCACAAACAGCGATAAATATTTTGGACGGATTGACTGGAATCTTTCCAACAAAAGCACATTGATGCTTCGTGCCATTTATACGCACGGTTATGGGCAAAACCTGGAGCGAAGCTCAACGAATTTTCAGTTCTCAAATTTTGATTTTACCCAACACAGCAAAAACCTGAACATGGTTGCAGAACTGAAAACAAGATTGAGCAATACGCTGAACAATCAGTTGCTTATCAGCTATATTAATGTTCACGACTATCGCAATTTCCCAGGGCAGCTTGCGCCAATGATTGATATTGATAATGGAAGAATATGGGCGGGCACCTGGCGTGAGGCCTCCGTCTATAACATGAGACAAAAAACCCTTGAGCTAACCGATAATGTCACTTTAAATAAGGGCATACATAAGTTTACGTTGGGCACACACAATGAGCTTTACGCCATTACGTATGGCTTTTTAAACTCCTGGAACGGCAGGTGGGAGTATGCCAATGGAATCAATTCATTCTTAGCCAGCCTGCCCTCCCGTATCCGGGGCGTTTTTCCATTTGATGCCGGAAAAAATAATTACCTGGAACTTAGCAACAACCTGCCGGGCAGTGAATACACGGCTATTTTATTGAGCGGGTATGCACAGGATGAAGTGAGCTTTTCAAAAAAGCTGAAGCTGACGGCGGGTTTGCGGTTTGATTATCCTTTTCTTACGAAAAAGTTCGGTATAGACCCCGAGTTGAATACCACTAAGGATTACGCTTCTGCAAATCCCACCTTTACCCACACGCCCTTTTCGGAATTGAATAACGACTATTTACGCAGCGTTACGGTTTCGCCAAGAATTGGGTTTACCTATGACATCAATGGAGATCAGGTTGTGGTACTGCGTGGTGGTTCCGGAATTTTTGTAGGCAGAATGCCTTTTGCATGGCTGGGCTATGCCAGCACCCTCACCGGAAATTACTATGGCGGCATCGATTACAAACCAGGCGGTGCAACAATCGGTCTGGCTATGGATCCCGCCAACCTGAAAGATACGGTAGGTAAGTATGGTGGCGCGGCCGCTTCGGCCACAAGAGAAGTGGATGTTGTGAACGATCATTTTAAGCTGCCCACGATCTGGCGTTCCAATATTGCCGTTGATTTCAAATTTGGAAACGGGTATAAGTTTACGGTGGATGCTATGTACACCAAAACCATACACGATGTGAAGTTTCAGCAAATTAACGTAAAGGATAGCGTGCAGTATTTTACAGCCGGACCTGCACAAACTCCTGTTTATGTGGGCGGGAAATTAAATACCAGTTACTCAAATGTCTACCTGCTCACCAATACAAGCGAAGGTTATCGCTATAATTTTACAGCGCAGTTGTCCAGCCTTCGCAGCAATATTGCTGCAGGAGGCAGTAAAAGTTTCCGTTACAACTGGTCGCTTGCCTACACGTATGGAATGAGTAAAGATATTAGCAACGGCATTCGCAATTCCTGGTCGTCAAATTATGAAGTCAATCCTGCTATTATTCCAAGCAGTCCGGCCTTGGGTTACTCAAACTTTGATTTAAGGCACAGGATTGTTGCGGTCGTTTCAACCGGGTTGCGGTGGAATAATGCCAACACCACGTCATTGGCATTCTTTTATGCCGGGCAATCGGGGAGCCCTTATTCTTTGATCTATACATCTGCACCATTCAACAACGCCTCGAATGCGCCATTGCCTTATATTCCAAAAGACCAAAATGACATCAGGTTGGCGGATTACACTGTCAACGGTCAGGCTTATACTGCTGCGCAGCAGTGGGACGACTTAAACAGCTTTATTGAAAAGGATGCGTACCTGAAAACTCGCCGCTGAGAATATGCAGAAAGAAATGCGTTGCGTACACCCTGGAACCACCAACTCGACATGAAACTTATGCATGAGTTCATATTCAAAAATCAGCACACGCTTGCCTTAAGCTTCGATGTCTTCAATGTGCTTAACCTGTTGAACAACGACTGGGGGCATAGCTATTTTGTTACCAATGTAAATAATTATACGGTTAACTTTTTGCGCTTTGCAAAGGATGCGAATGGCACACCTCCGGGTGCCCCATTCACTGCATCTGGAACACCAAATTACACGCCGACCTTCAACTTTCTGAAACCAGCCGGAATTAACGGGCAATACTACACGGTTGATCCAATTAACTCACGTTGGCAGGGGCAATTAGGAATTAAGTATAGCTTCTAAAAAAATGCGGAAAGCAGGAAGTCTCTGCTTTATAAAATTGGCTTTCGCTAATGGCAGGCGTTAGGTCTGTAAACCCAGCTTTCTTTCCCGTGCGTCCATAGTTTTTTAAGATAATACCAGGGCGCATGGGAAAAGAGAGCTAAAAGTAAAAGCCTTCGGCAGAAGGCCTGCCGGTTTTCACCGGCGCAGTATTCATCAGAAAATCAGTTTAGCTTTACTGCATGAATTTATCACTCGAAGGCAGGAACGCTATTATTTGCGGCAGCAGCCAGGGCATTGGTTATGCCATTGCAGAAGAACTGGCGCTGATGGGTGCCAATTGCATTTTGCTGGCCCGAAACGAAGAAAATTTAAAACTGGCCCTTTCCCAGTTAGACATAGCCATACGGCAATCACATTCGTATCATGCCATTGACTTTAACGACCACGAAGCAACACGCCAACTGATCGGGCAAATTACCGCACAACAGCCGGTTCATATTTTGGTCAACAACTCCGGCGGGCCCAAAGCCGGGCCCATTGTAAACGCTACCGAAGAACAATTTTCGCAGGCCTTCCAGCAGCATTTAATCACCAACCATATTTTAACTACAGGTGTGATAGAAGGGATGAAGCAAGCGCATTACGGCCGCATCATCAATATCATTTCCACTTCGGTAAAAATTCCTTTAAAAAACTTAGGCGTCTCTAATACCATTCGCGGGGCCGTGGCCTCATGGGCCAAAACCATGTCGAACGAGCTGGCGCAGTTTGGCATCACGGTAAACAATATCCTTCCCGGGCTTACCAAAACCCAACGGCTGCAATCGCTGATTGAAACCACCGCCGCTGCCCAGGAAATCTCCACCGAAGAAGTAGAACAGCAAATGCTGGATGAAGTACCGGCCAAGCGTTTTGGCGAAGCAGCCGAAATAGCGGCGGTAGCGGCTTTCCTGGCCACGCCGGCCGCAGCCTATGTAAACGGCACCAGCATCCGGGTCGACGGCGGCCGAACCGGTTCTATTTAAACCATCCCTATTTTATGAATTTTCAAAATACACTTGCCTTTGCGCAGCAATTAGACCGCGAAGATGCGCTTGCTCCTTTTCGAAAAGCGTTTGTGATCCCACAACATCAGGGAAAAGAGGCCATTTATTTTTTGGGCAATTCACTGGGGCTGCGGCCAAAGCAAACCACCGCTTACCTCAACCAAATTATGCAGCAGTGGGATCAATATGGCGTGGAAGGCTTTTTCATGGGCGATGAACCGTGGATGCACTACCATGATACGCTGGTTCAACCACTATCCAAAATAGTAGGCGCCCTGCCGCATGAAATAGTGGTGATGAACAGCCTTACGGTAAACCTCCACCTGATGCTGGTAAGCTTTTATCAGCCCAAGGACAAACGAAACAAAATCCTTTGCGAAGCCAAGGCTTTTTGCAGCGATCAGTACATGCTGGAAACCCACGTGCGGCAAAGGGGATTAGATCCGGAAGAAGTGATCATTGAAGTACATCCGCGGGAAGGCGAATCGCTGATTCGCCATGAAGATATTCTGGCAGCCATAGAGCAGCACAAAGAAGAATTGGCCCTGGTGTTTTTCGGCGGTGTTAATTACTACACCGGCCAGGTGCTGAACATGCAGGACATTGCCCGGGTGGCGCACCAAATTGGTGCGGTGATTGGCTTTGATTTAGCGCATGCTGCCGGAAATATTACAATGGACCTGCATGACTGGAACGCGGATTTTGCTTGCTGGTGCAGTTATAAATACCTGAACTCGAGCCCCGGTGCTATGGGCGGCGTTTTCATTCATGAAAAACACCACCGGGATCCCTTGCTCGATCGCTTTGCCGGCTGGTGGGGCTACAACAAAGCCACCCGTTTCAAAATGCAAAAAGGGTTCGACCCCATTGCTTCTGCCGAGGGCTGGCAGCTGAGCACCCCATCGCCCATGCTCTATGCAGCACATAAAGCTGCCCTGGAAATTTTTGAAAAAGCGGGAATGCCTTCGCTGGAAAAAAAAGGAAAGCTGCTTAGCGATTACCTGTTGTTTTTGTTGAAGGAGATCAATGCAACACTTAAAACACCAATGATTCGTGTGCTCACGCCTGCTGCGGCAAAAGGCTGCCAGGTGTCTATGCTGATGCTGCAAAACGGAAAAGAAATCTTTGACCATTTGTCCGGCGAAGGAGTATTTGCCGACTGGCGGGAACCCGATGTGATCCGCATAGCGCCGGTACCCTTATACAACTCATTTGAAGACGTATGGCAATTTGGCAAGATATTGAAAGAAGCCTGTACAAAATTCACGGATAGTATCTAGTTCCGCTCTATCTTGCGGACAACGATAAACCAGTAACGACTAATGACCCGCGAACAACTTGTTGAACAAATTTTTTCGAAGAAAAGCTATCTGTGTGTTGGATTAGACACAGATGTGGCTAAAATTCCAAAGCATCTTCAATCGCACCCCGATGCCATCTTTGAATTTAACAGGCAAATCATTGATGCCACAAAAGATCATTGTGTGGCGTATAAGATCAATACCGCTTTTTATGAAGCCGAAGGTTTAAGGGGCTGGCATGCCCTGGAGAAAACGGTGAATTACATTCCTGCCACGCATTTTACTATTGCCGATGCCAAGCGTGGCGACATTGGCAATACCTCATCGCAATATGCCAGGGCCTTTTTTAAAACGCTGAACTTTGATTCCATCACGGTTGCGCCTTATATGGGAGAGGACAGTGTGAAACCATTTTTAGACTATAAAGGCAAGTGGACTATTCTGTTGGGACTTACTTCTAACCCGGGTTCTGCAGATTTTGAATTGCAAAAAGTGGTGAAGCTGGATGAAACTTTGGAAGAAGGCATCCATATCACACATAGGCAAATAAAATATTTATACGAAACGGTTCTGGAAACGGCCTCCCAATGGGGTAATCCGGAAAACCTGATGTTTGTGGTTGGCGCAACCCAAGCCGATGAGTTTGCTAACATCAGAAAGATTACGCCGCATCATTTTTATTTGGTGCCTGGCGTAGGAGCACAGGGTGGAAGTCTGAAAGAAATTTCAGAGAAAGCTATGAATAAAGATTGTGGCCTTTTGGTGAATGCCAGCCGTGCTATTATTTATGCTTCAAATGGAGAAGATTTTGCAGACGTAGCGGGCCGTGTTGCCAAAACATACGCAGAAGAAATGAAGCAGTACTTGCCCGGATGACGAAACAGCATGAAAATGCATCCTTAACTACAAACGACTTGTTAATCTCCAGGTAAATATTTTCCTGTAGGTACATGATTTCTTATTTTCCTTTTTTTAAACTCTAATCGTTCGAATGAGAAAGTTGATCCTCTTGTTGGGAGTGATGGTCCTGGGTGCATCCATACAGGCCCAAACTCCGGTTACCAAAGCAAATTACCAGTTGGCAGCCCGTTTTTCCCCCAAGAAACTGGAAAAAATGGTGTTCAGCACCTCGGTTGATCCGCACTGGCTGAAAAAATCAAACCGTTTCTGGTACACGTATGAAACACCAAACGGGAAAAACTGGTACATCGTTGATCCGGCAAAGGCCGAAAAGCGCCACATGTTTGACAAAGAAAAACTGGCAGCGCAACTGACCGCCATTGTCAAAGATCCAATGGATGCCCAGAATCTGAAGATTGACAGTCTTCGTTTTATTAAAGATGAAAACTGGATACAATTTGAGGTAAAGAGCACTGAGGAAATTGAAAAGAAAGATACGGCAGCCAAAAAAGGAACGCCGCCTGCCAAAGAAAAGAAAGTGCATTATTTTGAATACAATCTGACTACCGGGCAATTAGTTACCCTTCCAGAATTGAAAAAACCCAAGCGCAATCCCCGCTGGGCCTCCATTTCTCCGGATGGGCAAACCGTTCTGTTTGTGCGCAATTACAATTTGTACTGGATGGACAGGCCCAACTACGAAAAAGCCTTGCAACACGAAGACGACAGCACCATTGTCGAGCACAAAATTACCCAGGATGGCGTGGAGTTTTTCAGCTATGGTTCGGAAGGATTTTTGAGCGGCAACGGCGAGAACAACGTGGACAAAGAAAAGAACAAGAACAAGCGCAAACCGGCTTCTGTTCTCTGGTCGCCTGATTCAAAACATTTTACGCTGGTGCGAAACGATGTCCGGAAGGTAAAAGACTTGTGGGTGATCAACAGCGTAGCCGACCCGCGTCCAACGCTGGAAACCTATAAGTACTGGATGCCGGGTGAAAAGGAAGCGCCGGTATCCTACGTTTTGTTGTTCAACAACAGTTCCAAAACCTTTAAGGAACTCAACGTAAAGCAGTTCAAAGACCAGGACATTAATGTCTGGTCTGCCCGTCAACTGCAAAGCACAAGGGATAATGACTGGCGTCCGCAATTGTGGCTGGGTACCAACGATAAATTTTATTTTAACCGCACCAGCCGCGATCTGAAAAGAATTGATCTGTGTACGGTAGATATTAATTCTGGCGAGGTAAAGACCTTGATTCCGGAACGTTCCAACACGTACATAGAAGTAAGAAGACCGGGCCTTGTAAACGGCGGTTCCGAAATCATTGAATGGAGTGAAAGAGATGGCTGGGCTCATTTTTACTTGTACGATGGGAATGGTAATCTGAAAAATCAAATTACCTCCGGTTCTTTCCACTGCGAAGACATTGTGGGTATTGATGAAAAGAAAAGGGTTTTGTACTTCACCGCAAACGGCAGGGAGCCAAATGAAAATCCCTACTACCAGCACCTGTACCGCATCAACTTCGACGGTTCCGGTCTGCGTCTTTTGAACGCCGGCGACTTCGATCATTCGGTCAGCATGGATGACAACGAACTGTATTTTGTCAATAATTATTCAAGAGTGAACACAGTTCCCAAATCAACCCTGTACACTGCCGAAGGCAAAAAAATCATGGACCTGGAAACGGCTGATTTTTCCTCGCTGTTTGCCGCCGGGTATAAATTTCCCGAAACCTTCAAGGTAAAAGCCGATGACGGCATCACCGATCTGTATGGTGTAATGTACAAGCCTTTTGATTTCGATTCCACCAAAAAATATCCCATTATCGAGTATGTGTACCCCGGCCCGCAAACAGAGGCTGTGAACACTTCCTGGAGCCGCGGCATGGACCGTGTAGACCGCCTGGCCCAACTGGGATTTGTGGTAGTTACTGTGGGCAACCGCGGCGGTCATCCGGCCCGCAGCAAGTGGTACCACAATTATGGCTATGGCAATTTAAGAGACTACGGCCTGGCCGATAAAAAAGCGGCCGTAGAGCAATTGGCCGACCGCTTTACCTTCATTGATATTGACCGGGTGGGCATTCACGGACACTCCGGCGGAGGTTTTATGAGTACGGCCGCCCTGCTGGTTTATCCTGATTTCTTTAAAGTAGCCGTATCCAACGCCGGCAACCACGACAACTCGATTTACAATCGCTGGTGGAGTGAAAAACATCATGGCGTGAGAGAAAGCATCGGCGAGAAAGGAGACACCACATTTGCCTACAGCATTGAAAAAAATCCCGACCTGGCCAAAAACCTGAAGGGCCATTTGATGCTGACCCACGGCGACATTGACAACAACGTACATCCGGCCAATACCACCCGCATGGTGAATGCCCTGATCAGGGCCAACAAGCGTTTTGAACTGGTGGTGCTGCCCGGGCAGCGGCATGGATATGGCGACATGAGTGAGTACTGGTTCTGGCGCATGGCCGACTATTTCAGCCAACACCTTCTGGGCGACAAAAGCCAGCCGGTGGATATAGTTGAAATGAACAAAGAGATAGAGCAAAACGGAGGAAAGAAGAAAATGTAAAAATCTGGCCAGGTTTAGTCCTGGCCCTTTTATAACCAACTAACCGATATTATGAACCGAAGAAAGTTTTTAAGAAACTCCTCGTTGCTGGCTATGGGAAGCACCATGGTTTCGTCAGCACCACTGGCCCAGGAAACGGCAGACAAATCCAAAAAAGAAAACCTGCTGGTTGTCTTTTTGAGCGATGTGCACGTAAAGCCAACCGAAGCGGCGGAAGCAGGCATGCGGAAAGCATTTCGGCACATCAACTCGTTAAAGCAAAAACCTCATTTCCTGATCAACGGGGGCGATGCCATTATGGATGCCATGGCCGCGAACAAACAAAAAACGCAGGCGCAGTGGGATGTGTGGAACAAGGTGCTGGCCGAAGAGAACAAACTGCCCATGTACCACGTCATTGGCAACCACGATGCCTGGGGCTGGCAGGTAAAGGATGATTCCATTAAAACCGATCCCCTGTACAATAAGGGCTGGGCCATCAAACAACACGGCATGCCGGACCGGTATTATTCCTTTGAACAAAAAAACTGGAAATTCATTGTGCTGGACAGCGCCCATGAAAACAATGGCGGTTACATTTCCAAAGTGGATGAAGAACAATTTGCCTGGCTGGAACAGGAGCTCAAAAAGACTTCCCCTGATCAGCACATTTGCATCGCCTCCCACATTCCCATTGTTTCTTTTTGTTCGGCCATGTTTTTCGACGATCCGTTGCCCAATGGCGACTGGAGGTTATCGAGGGCCTTGCTGCACACCGATGCCCGAAAGCTGACACAGCTTTTCACCAATTATAAAAACATCCGCTGCTGCCTGAGCGGACACATTCATTTGCAGGATGAGGTGCGCTATAAAGGCATCCAGTATTTCTGCAACGGAGCGGTCAGCGGCAACTGGTGGGGGGGCGCCTTCAAAGGGTTTGATCCGGCCTATGCTCTGTTTAGATTTTATAAGGATGGCAGAGTGGAGCGGGAAATGGTGCAGTATGGGTAATTAAGTTTGGACTTAGCTTTCAAAGTAAATTTTCCATGTTACTTTTTGCTTGTCCAAAGAGTAACATGGATCTGTCTCCGCCAGTTGGCAGATCCGCACGGGCAGCGATGGCGCACAGGGGTATCCTCTTTTAAACCAATTCGTGTCATTCGTGGTTTAAAATTCGTGTCATCATTCTCAACTTTCTTTTAACGAAAGACGGTGCAATTTTGGCGGAAAGACAAACGTTAATCCCCGGTTATGAAAGCAATTCTCTTATCGCTTATTTACGTTCCGCTTGCACTTGGCCATGTTTCGCAACACGAGGGCCCTGGTCCCCAACAGGCTCAGTCCGGCGACTTAAATAAAACCGTCCTTTTAAAATTGGTGAACGCGGCCCGTAAAAAGGGCTGCAACTGCGGCACCACGTATTATGCTCCGGCTCCCGCTTTAACCTGGAACGAGCAGTTGGAAAAAGCTGCTTTGGCGCACAGCACCGACATGTATACCAAAAATTATTTCAGTCACACTTCGCCCAACGGCGACAAAGCCGGGGAACGCATTGCCAAGGCAGGATACCACTGGCTGGTCTATGGCGAAAACATTGGCATGGGGTACCGGGATGAAAAAGAAGTGGTGGAAGGCTGGCTGAAAAGCCCCGGGCATTGCAAAAACATTATGAACAAAGATTATAAAGAAATGGGGGCGGCCAGGGTTGGAAATTATTGGACCCAAACGTTTGGTGCCAAATAATTCCAGGCTCTTTGTCGTCTTAAAAGGCTATTTAACCCAACGCACACTTGTGTTACCCGTTTTTACAGCTCAGAAGGTCTTTCTTCCGGTGGCACATCTATTGATCCCTTTGACTGAAGTCCGCTTTCGAATGAATGGAAATTATTTCGCCTCTCTTCATCCAGGTCATTCCGCCCTTAGCAATTAACCTTTACATTTGCGGGGCGTTGAGAAGAATGCATGTCCCTGGTTTGAGGTTGAGGTTAAGGTTTGAAAAATACAAGAACCGTGTACGATCAAAAAAATGAATGAAAAGACCGGTTCCGTAGGGGTTGAACCTTGATGAAAATGACTTAAGAAAACAGGTGTCATGCGATGAGAATTGCACCATGGCGAATAGAGTTACAGAACGTACAAGAGTGCGACGCAAAAGAAGTTTAATAGTAGCAACGCAGATGGGTACAAAATTTAAAATCTTACTTCTTAAATATTAAATCGGAATGGCAACAGATCAATTTCAATCCCCCGACTATTTTTTGGTAGATGAGCTATTAACCGACGAGCAAAAGCTGATCCGCGAAACCGTTCGGAATTATGTAAAAAAAGAAATTTCGCCCATTATCGAGGATTATGCCCAACGGGCCGAGTTCCCCGAACACATTGTCAAACAATTGGGAGAACTGGGTTGTTTTGGACCAACGGTTCCGCAGGAATACGGCGGCGGCGGATTGGATTACATTTCATACGGGCTGATGATGCAGGATCTGGAACGGGGCGACAGCGGGGTGCGTTCAACTGCTTCGGTGCAGGGTTCGCTGGTTATGTTTCCCATCCATG
>JAEVYV010000399.1 GCA_023392575.1 Bacteroidota bacterium
GAATGCTCCACCTGGAAAAATCTTTTTTCGAGCGGATCAATTGCAGGTTCATGCTGATCTGGTCGCCCAGTTTGATTTCTCTTCGGAACACGCATTCTTCTTTAAAGAGAATAGGCCCAAACTGCAGCTTTTGCATCACTTCAGCGGTCAGGCCGTATTGGTTTAGAAATTCAACGCGGCAAAAGGCTCCCCAGTCGTAGTATACCGAGTGGCGCAAATGAAAGTTGGGGTCCAGGTCTGACCAGCGGATCTGAATTTGTCGGCTAAAATCATTCATGCGGAAACATTCTTTTTTTTAAAAAATAAAATCCTGCCGCTGCAAAAATGCAAAGAATAAAATCAACGATCCAAAGAGTGGCAAATCCCGCATGGGTGGCCAGTTGCGAAGCGGCTGTGGGCGCCAGCACAATGGCCAGCGAAAAAGACATGGCGTAGAGGGCGGCGTATTGTCCCCGGGTGCTTTCCGTACTTCGGCTAACCCAAAAGTTGTTTACAAAGGGGAAAAGAAGCATTTCGCCCAACGTAATCGTAAGCATGCTGATAATGGCAATCAGCAGCATGGAGGCAAGATTGAGGATCAGGAAGGCAAACCCAATTAAAAAAGCTCCCAGCATCATGTACAAAACAGCGTTGCGCCGGTTTTCCAGCTTGTATACCAGGATCATTTCAACAAGCGCTATGATCAATCCATTCATTGCCAGAATCCACCCGATGGTGGCCTCGTTTAAGTGCAGTTGCTCTTTGTAGTAAACCGGAATGATGCTGAACATCTGAAAAAAGCAAATGGCTACAAGGAAAAGGTACATCATGCCTAATAGAAATACCTTATCCCGGTACGCCGAATGATTGCTTTTGGGCTTGGCGTTTTCCTTTTTAAAAACACGGTGTTTGGTTTGAGAAGAAAATACAAGGTACATAAGCACGGACGCAGAAATGCAGGTAATGCCGTCGGCCCAAAACAAAAGAGCGTAGCTACTGCTTGCCAGGATGCCGCCAATAGCCGGCCCCACCGCCCAGCCCAGGTTTACGGCCAGCCGGTTTAAGGAATAACACCTTGTTCGGTTGCTGTCGTTGCTGTAGGCGGCGATGGCTGCGGAGTTGGCGGGCCGAAAGGCCTCACCCAGGCTGCTTAGTATAAATATGCAAATGGTGAACTGCGCCAGCGTTTGCATATGCCCCAATACAATAAATAAAATGCCATTCAGCAGGAGGCTGAAAACCTGTACATAAAAATGCCCGAACCGGTCCGTCAGGCGGCCGCCCAAGTAGCCGCCCAGAATGGAGCCTATGCCAAAAGCCCCCATTACATAACCTGCCTCGGCCAGGGTATAACCTTTGTCGGTCAGGTAAACCGTTAAAAACGGAATGACCATGGTGCCGCTGCGGTTAATGAAAATAACAAAAGCCAGCCACCACATGGGTTTGGACAGGCCGCTGTACGCATTTTTGTATAGCTGTATGGACGCTCTGAGCATTAGCGAAATTAATTTATCGTTGACAACCATTGGTTACCATTCCTTTATTTTTGTTGCTTAACAAAAAACCATGAAAAAATATTTCGTTGTTGGCCTTGCCCTATTTTCTGTAACGGTACAAGCGCAAAAAACAGTTCCTAAAAAAGCGGCTCCGGTACAAAAAGCACCGCCTGCTCCGGCCTTAAAAAACCTAAATGATTCGGTTAGTTATGCGATCGGCATGAGTGTTGCCAATTTTTACTCGCAACAGGGGATCAACACCCTGAATGGATCGATTGTTTCCAGGGCCATAAACGATGTATTCGGCAAGAAAAAGATGCTGCTGACCGAGGAGGAGGCAAATTTGGCGGTCATGCGTTTTTTAAACCCCAATTTGTTTAAGACCATCGAAGCAGGGGAAAAATTTTTGGCCCAGAATAAAACAAAGCCCGGTGTTAAAACAACTGCTTCCGGCCTGCAATACGAAGTGTTGAGGGAAGGCAGCGGCCGCAAGCCCTTGGCAACGGATACGGTAGAAGTGAATTATGCGGGAACACTGCTGAACGGAATTGAATTTGACAATTCCTATAAAAGAGGCGCTCCGATTACCTTTCCTTTGAATGGCGTGATTCGTGGCTGGACAGAGGCTTTGCAACTGATGCCGGAAGGCTCGAAGTATAAATTATACATACCATACCAACTGGCGTATGGCATGAATGACAACGGCCAGATCCCCGGCGGCTCGGTTCTGGTTTTTGAAGTGGAATTGTTGAAGGTAAAAGGGAGCAATCAGTGATGAGTAATGAGTGGTCAGTAGTGAGTTCATTCCGTGCGTGGAATCTTTGTTATAGCCATTGCCGCTCGTTTTAACGATCCATTTCTTGCTCATTATTGATTACTGATCCTCAGCATTTATTTAAAATGGTAAAGGGATGATCCATTGATCATCCCTTTTTTGAGCTAACCGACCTTAAACTATCGCTTCTTTATAAATGATTTTGATCTTCTTTTAGGAAAACACATCCTGTGATACCATAAAACTTGGTTTGTTTCTGCGTTGCGATGGGGCAGAACTTGGTTGCCATACTATTTCAGCAATAAGGATAAGTGTTCGGAGAGCCAATGGGAAAGAAACACCCGTCAAAGTATTTCTTTGACGGGTGTTGTGTTTACTGCACGATGATTTTTTCAACAGTCACCTGGCCGCTGGTTCTTTCGATAACTCTTGCCAGGTATTGCCCTTTGGGAAGGTGTGAAACCTGTTGGGTGTTTCTTACAGATACGTATTCCTTTACAATTCTGCCGGAGTTGTCAACTAGCTGGATGTCGTATACAGAGGAAGCATCGGGCAGTACAATGGAAAGATTGCCGTTTGCAGGAGCGGGGTTGGGATAAACCAGGATGCTGCCTGACTGGTTGCCGTTGCTTAATGACTGTATGGTGCTGTATTTGGATTTGCCGTCCAGGTCAACCTGCAGGATTCTGTATTGAACAGCCCCTTTGAAATGGAACACATCGTTATACGTGTAGTTCAGGTCCACTGTGCTGTTTCCGCCTTCTGCCTTGGTGGCAATGAACGCAATGTTTTCCCACTGCCCGTTGTAAAAACGTTGTACATAAAAACCTTTGTTATTGATCTCTGTGGAAGTGGTCCATTTCAGATTGTTTGTCGAGTTGGACCGGGTGGCTGTAAAGGATTTAAAATTAACCGGCAGGGTATTTTTGGTGCAAGAATTTTCAAGTAACAGAACATTTTCAAAGTCGTTATTGCCGGCTCTTGCCACAACAAAAATAGAAAAGGTGGATCCGGCTGTTTGTTGATCATAACTGTAGGGCCCATAAGTATTAAAGCCGCCGGAAGCATTTGAAATAGTGACATCTTGTTTTGTGCCTGAAATACCTCCACCAGAGAGATTAAGTTTACCGGCATCTCGGTCAGCCTGATCAAAGACGCCATTTTCGTTAGCGTCTTTATAGGCGGAAAACGTAATGCTTTTGTTGCTTAAAGTTTGAAAACCAATAGTAAAAGTGCGTGGTGTAGAACAAAATAAATTGCCTCTCATAAGGGGTTCGTTAACTACAACATCTATAGCCCCTGTCGCAATACAGGATGCATTTTGTGCGCTTTGAGTAGCCCATACATCTCCTACAATTCCTACCTCGCTGGTGCAGGCCCCTGGTATTGTGGCTGTTATGTTCGTAAACGAATAAGTTCTTTTTCCATTTACGGTAGAATAATTAAATGATGCATTTAATATCGGGCTATTAGGGGTTGTTCCGCTTTTCATGTCACTTGGCCAGGTTAGGCTCAGAGATGGCGTTCTGCCAGGATCACTGATGATAAGCGTTCCAATCATGTTATTGGTCTTATTGCTGGGGAGGGGATAGTCCTTACTGGTATATGCCGGAGATGGATAATTAGACTCTTTCCATAAATGGACTATGACATACTTAGAGCCTGGATTAACGTCTGCTGTATAAGCCAAATTGAAAGTTACAGTGCAACCTGTACCGGTTACATTTGTGGGGGCAATTGATACATTCGTAATCGTACACTGTGCATTTACTTTATTGAAAAATGCACAAGCAATCAGAAAAGAAGAGAGTAAAACCCTTTTCATAATCATAGAGTTTTGGTTAAAAAATAGTTTAATGGTGGTGCTCAATGCGATGGTTCGCTCAGAGGGAGTGGACGAAAGCGGTGATTATGAATAGGATGGGTGGAATAGTATTGAAGGTTACTGCAATCAGTTTAGATAGGGATTAGACAAAAAGGTTCTTTTCTGAGGATAAATCAGGATAAACGTTTCGTAATAAATTAGAGGTTATGGGTACGGTCTTTCTGACGATAAGGAAGGAAATACACTTGTGGATGTAAAAGTAGAAACAATATTGAAAAAGTCAAATGTTATCCCAACTTTTTTTACAAATCGTTACAGAACGATTATTTTTTCGCTTGAAACAAGGCCTGTTTGCCTGTCGATGACACGAACGACATAATTACCTTTTTGTAAATTATTTATTTGCTGGCTGGTGTTGTTAAGCGAGAGCCACTGTTGGATCAATTGTCCGTTTAAGTCAAGTACCTGCACGTCTCTAAATGTACTGGTGCTTCCAAAACCTACGTTTACCGTTCCGTCAGGAGTGGGGTTGGGGTATACAGTTACTTTATTCGCATAGGGACGCAGGGCCTGTATGGAACTATAGGCAGCAAGGCCGTTGATGCTTATTTGTTTTATGCGGTATTGTGTGTTTTCTTCGATCAGGGAATTGTCGCCATACAAATAGCTCAGGGTTTTGCTGCTGTTGCCATCAGGGGCCAAACTAGGTACATAAGCCACCATCATCCAGGGGGCGTCCCCGACTTTTTTTTCGATCTCAAACCCGCGATTGCCTTCTTCCCGTGTGGTTTGCCATGCTATTTGCACCATGGCATTGTTTCTGCGAATGTCAAATTCTTTGAAAGAACCATATCCTTTATTTGCTCCGGAAGGTTGGACCAACACGGTCTGAGCCTGGCCGAATAAAGCGCAAAAAGAGAAAGAGGCCACAAGTAAAATCGTTTTCATGACTGCTGTTTTATAATGTTCACAGATGTTCTCTCAAAAGAGGACAGAACCTGGCTTCAACTCAGTGAAAACGATAATGGCTTTCTGGCTTATAAAAACAAAAAGGATTCCAATTCTCAGGCGTGCTGTTCCATATGTTCTTCGGCCCATTGCAAAGCCTTTTGAAACTGTTGTTTTTCGGTGAGATGGGTATTGTCTAAAATAAGGGCATCTTTTGCCTGACGCAGGGGGCTTACTTCCCGATGAGAGTCGATATAGTCTCTTAACTCCAGGTTGTTTTTTACTTCCTCCAGCGTAATGTTGGGATTTTTTTCATAAAGCTCCTGAAACCGCCGTTCCACTCGTACCGCATTGTCTGCAGTCATAAAAATTTTCAGCTCGGCGTCCGGAAACACAACGGTGCCAATGTCTCTGCCGTCCATGACAATGCCCCTGTTCCTGCCCATTTTTTGCTGTTGGGCCACCGCGTATTCCCGAACCTCTTTTATGGCGGCAACTTCACTGACCTTTTCGGCAACCACCAGGTCGCGGATGACATACTCCACATTCTCATCATTTAAATAGATCTCAGACCGCTCGTTTTTGGGGTTGTAAACAAACGCAAGCGAAATATTTTGAAGTGCTTTTTTTACTTCGTTGTGATCCGTCCAGTCAATATGGTTCCGCAAAAAATACAAGGTAATGGCCCGGTACATCGCCCCGCTGTCCACATAAATATAATTTAAGGCCTTGGCCAGTTGTTTGGCCAAAGTGCTTTTGCCGCAGGACGACCAGCCGTCTATGGTGATGATGATCTTTTTTTTCATAAGCCTCTTGCAAAAATGCAGTCTATAAATAACACCACAAAAAAAGGCTTGGGCGAAGGGGAAATGAAAAGTGAAAAATGAAAAGAGAAAAAGGAAAAATTTAAAAACGAGGATTTTACTTTGAAGCGGGTAATCAATTTGGGTTTTGAATGTTAAAGAACCTCAACTTGCTTTTTGTATCAGTTTCATTGCTTCTTCGTTATTGGCCCAGCCTTGGGGTTTGAATTCTTTTCCCTCCTGCTTGTTGTACGAAACAAAAAACTGTTCAATCTCACTTAAAATATTTTTATTGAGGTTTTCTATGGCTTCCATGTCTTTGTACATGTGCGAACCGGCAGGTATGGCAATCAGCCGGTCGTTCCGCACCATGCCCTTTTCGGTTGATTGCTCGGCTTTTAAGGCGCCGATAATCGTACATTCCACCACACATCCCGGATAAGCCGGTTCATCCATAATGACAAGCACATCCAGCGGATCGCCGTCTCCGCCCTTGGTACGGGGTATAAACCCAAAATCAAAAGGGAATACAGCGCCTTCCGGAAGAATTTTTTTAAGCCGGAAGGCCTGTAATTTTTTGTCATACGCATATTTGTTGCGACAACCGCGGGGTGTTTCAATGATGACGTCAATTGTTTTTGGTTTCTCCTGACTCATACTTGCCATAAACAAAAATCCCGTGCCGCTTTTTGCTGCACGGGATTTATTCTAAAGCTCGTCAGAGCAATTATGCTTTCGATTCTTCTGTGATTTCTTTCTTCAAGGAGAAGGTGAGTTTGCCATTTTCCTTGTCCAGATCGGCTTCCAGCACATCGCCGGGCTTAATGTTCATGTTCAGAATTTCTTCAGCCAAAGGATCTTCCAAATATTTTTGGATGGCCCGGTGCAAGGGACGGGCACCAAATTGTTGGTCGTAGCCCTTGTCGGCAATAAATCCTTTTGCCTCTTCGGTAAGTTCCAAACTGAACCCAAGGTTGGTCAAACGCTTCATCACCCCTTTCATCAGAATATCGATGATCTCGAAGATGTGCTCTTTGGTCAGTGAATTGAAGATGATCACATCATCAATACGGTTCAAAAACTCAGGAGAAAAAGTACGCTTCAGCGCTTTTTCAATAACGGCCTTGTGCGCTTCATCCTGGTTTTGTACCCGGGCCTGGGTGGCAAAACCCACACCTTCACCAAAATCTTTCAACTGGCGTACACCAATATTGGAGGTCATGATGATGAGTGTGTTTTTGAAATCAACCTTTCTTCCCAAACCATCCGTTAACTGGCCATCGTCCAATACCTGCAATAAAATATTGTAGATATCCGGGTGTGCTTTTTCAATTTCATCCAAAAGGATAACGCTGTAGGGCTTGCGGCGAACCCGTTCGGTAAGCTGACCGCCTTCTTCGTAACCAACATAGCCCGGAGGCGCACCAATCAGGCGGGACACGGTGAATTTTTCCATGTATTCACTCATGTCGATGCGGATCAAGGCGTCTTCGCTGTCAAACATGTGACGGGCCAAGGCTCTTGCCAGCTCGGTTTTACCAACCCCGGTCGGACCCAGGAAGATAAACGTACCGATCGGTTTTTTGGGATCTTTCAAACCCACACGGTTCCGCTGAATGGCTTTTACCACTTTGGAGATGGCTTCATCCTGTCCCACCACCATGGCTTTCATTTCATCTGCCATCTTACGCAGCTTTTGCGTTTCGGCTTCCACCATGCGTTTTACCGGTATGCCGGTCATCATGCTGATGACTTCGGCTATTTCTTCCTCGCCAATGGGATAGCGCTTGTGTTTGCTTTCTTCTTCCCACTGGGCCTTTGCTTTTTCCAGTTCTTCGCCCAGGCGTTTTTCCGTATCCCGAAGGGCAGCGGCTTCTTCAAACTTCTGGCTCTTCACTACCCGGTTCTTTTCAATCTTGATGTCCTCTATTTTCTTTTCCAGGTCCAGAATGTTTTGCGGCACATTAATGTTTTTCAGGTGTACCCTTGCACCCACCTCATCCATCACGTCAATGGCCTTATCAGGCAACAAACGGTCGGTGATGTAGCGGTCGCTTAGTTTCACGCAGGCATCAATCGCTTCCTGGTCGTAGTTTACGTTGTGATAGTCTTCGTATTTGGACTTGATGTTGTTCAAGATCTGAATGGTATCTTCCACGCTTGGCGGATCGATCATTACCTTTTGGAAACGGCGGTCCAGGGCGCCGTCCTTTTCAATGTACATTCTGTACTCATCCAGGGTAGAAGCGCCAATGCACTGAAGTTCGCCACGGGCCAGGGCCGGTTTAAAGATGTTGGACGCATCCAGGGAACCCGAAGCGCCACCGGCTCCAACAATGGTGTGAATTTCATCAATAAACAGGATCACGTCGCGGTTTTTTACCAGCTCATTCATGATGGCCTTCATCCGCTCTTCAAACTGACCACGGTATTTGGTACCCGCTACCAGGGCCGCCAGGTCAAGAGAAATCACTCTTTTGTCAAACAGAACCCTGGAAACCTTTCGCTGAACAATGCGCAGGGCCAATCCTTCCACAATGGCGGTTTTACCCACGCCGGGTTCGCCAATCAAAATCGGATTGTTCTTTTTGCGGCGGGAAAGAATTTGCGACACTCGTTCGATCTCCTTTTCCCGTCCAACGATGGGGTCCAGCGTTCCCGTTTCAGCCAATTTGGTGATGTCTCTGCCAAAATTGTCCAAAACCGGAGTCTTGCTTTTGGCGGCGCCGGCTTGTCTGGATTTGGAGGAAGAGTATTTCTTTTCTTCTTCAAAATA